>WQXJ01000075.1 GCA_009784895.1 Micrococcales bacterium
TCTGGCCGTGCCGAAGACACTGACAGCCACACTAAGGCCCTACCAACACCAGGCATATGAGTGGCTGATGTTCTTGTACAAGTATCAGCTGGGCGGTGTACTAGCGGACGATATGGGTTTGGGTAAGACGGTCGAATCCCTGGCCATGGTGGCCGGAGCCCGGCAAGACCAGCCCAAGGCGCCGCCTTTTTTGGTGGTGGCGCCCAGCTCGGTGGTATCAAACTGGGCGGGGGAGGCGGCCCGGTTTGTGCCCAGTTTGAAGGTTGGGCTGGCCGCCCGGACCGAGTCCAAGGCCAATACAACTCTGGCCCATTTGCATGGGGATAGCGACCTGATAGTCACTTCTTACGCCGTTTTCCGCCTCGACAATCCGGCCTTTTCTGCCCTGGACTGGTCTGGTTTGATTCTGGACGAGGCCCAGTTCGCCAAGAATCACACCACCAAAGCCAACCAGCAGGCCAGAGCCCTGAAGACGCCTTTCAAATTGGCCGTCACCGGTACGCCAATGGAGAACTCGTTGAACGAGTTATGGGCCGTGTTTTCGATTGTGGCGCCTGGCCTGTTGGGCAGCGCCCGGCAGTTCAAGCAGATCTACGCCGACCCGATTGCCGCCGGGGATGAAAACAATCAGGCCCTGGAACGGCTGCGCCAGCGCCTTAGGCCCTTGATGCTGCGGCGCAACAAGGAGCTGGTCGCTCCGGAACTGCCCCCACGGATGGAACAGGTCTTGCAGGTCGAACTGGAGGACCGGCATCGGGCAATTTACGACACCCACCTGCAAAGAGAGCGTCAACGCATGCTTGGCCTACTGGAGGACTTCAAGGCCAATCGGTTTGCCGTCTTGCGCTCTTTGACCCTGCTGCGGCGCCTGGCGCTGGATGCCTCACTGGTCGACCCGAAGGCCAAAACGGCCCCGTCTTCGAAGCTGAACGTGTTGATGGAACAGCTCGACGATGTGGTTGGATCCGGCCATCGCGCACTGGTCTTCTCCCAGTTCACCACCTACCTGACCATAATTGCCGAACGCCTGGGTAGCCAAGGGATCGACTATGCCTACCTGGACGGGTCAACTGTCAACCGGGCCAAGGTGATCGACGGATTCAAACTGGGCACAGCGCCGGTTTTTCTGATCTCGCTCAAAGCCGGCGGTTTTGGCCTGAATCTAACCGAGGCCGACTACGTCTTCCTGATGGACCCTTGGTGGAATCCAGCCACCGAAGCCCAGGCGGTCGACCGGACCCATCGCATTGGACAGGACCGGGCAGTGATGGTGTTCCGCCTAGTCTCCAAGGACACAATCGAAGACAAGGTCATGGCCCTGAAAGAGCGCAAAGCCGCCTTGTTTGATGCCATCATGCAGGCTGACGGCACTTTCTCGGCCGCCCTATCTGAGGCCGATGTGCGCGCGTTGCTCGACTAGCAGCGCCTGAAGGGCCCAGCGGCGGTTATGGCTGTGGGGGTGGCTCTGCCGGCTTGCCCGGTGGCGGTGCAAACCGGTCGGCACTAGCTGCCGGTGACCCGGCCGCCTTTGGATCCGGGGGAGGTGGATCCGGCGGCTTAGGATCCGGGATTAGCTGCTGTAACGCCGCCGGCGGCTCAACTGGCGGTTTGTCCGATGGCGGCGCAAACCGGTCGGAACCAGCTGGTGGAGGGCCGTCTTGAGGCAATGGTGTGTCAGCTAACGGTGGCGGTGGGCTGGGCACCGGGATGGCGTCGCTGGCGGCGGCCTTGGCTGCCCTTTTCTTCTGGCCGCGCCGGCGCAGCAGCAGGAGCACAAACGCCACCGCCACTATCAGCGCCAACCCGCCGCCAACGGAAATGGCGATAATCGCCCAGGGCAGTCCAGACTCCTTGGCCACGGCGCTGATTTGGGTGACTTCACCTAGTTTTATGTCCCAGCTGACCATGTTGCCGTTGGCTTTACCATTGGCGGCTGTGACCGGCCCGGGGAAGGTGAAGGTGACGGAAATAGTGGCTTCTTCGCCTCCAGTGATGTCTTCGCCCGGCAGCGCCTCACCGGCGCCCAGGAAATCTTCGATCGTGGGCAGGTCGACCACGCCCTGAAGTTTGAACTGCTTGTCGGCGTGGGTTATTTGCAGGTCAATGCCACCGGGCCCGCCGGTCAGGTTCTTGATATTGAGGTCCGTCATGGTCAGCTTTGACCCGGTGTACCCTTCGTCCGAAATGGCCTCGGTTAGGGCCTTTGGGTCGAATAGCGCCAACTCGCTGGCGGTTTGCTGCTGAACCTGTTCCTTGATTTGCCCAATCGGCTGGCCGGACTTTTCCGCAATGTAGTCCAAAGCCTGGTCAGAAAAGGCCACTGTGATGGTGGCACTGACTGTGTCGTCTTTGGTGACGGTAAAATCGGCGGTTGCCCTGACGCATCCGCCAAGGGCAAGCAGGGTAACCAGAGCGCTGGCCAGGACCAGGGGTCGAAGAGGTGACCGGGCAAAAAAGGGCATGTCCCAGTCTCCCACAGACGAATCTGCCCAAAAAGGTGCCAAAGGTGCAGCTGGCTCCGGTGTTGAACAGACACTAAAGGCCCGCCAGGGCTGCCCCGTGAGGCACGGCCCTGGCGGGCCCCTAGGTCAAGTCCGCTTTTACTGCCCAGCTGGTGGCCCGGCGGCAGGTGGTGCCGCTGGTGGCGGCGGGAACTGCTGTTGAGTCGGGTCAACTGGTGGCGGCGGGAACTGCTGAGCCGGGTCAACCGGTGGTGCCGCTGGCGGCGGGAACTGCTGAGCCGGGTCAACCGGTGGTGCCGGTGGCGGCGGGAACTGCTGAGCCGGATCGACCGGTGGTGCCACTGGTGGCGGCGGGAACTGCTGAGCCGGATCGACCGGTGGCGCCGCTGGCGGTGGCGGGAACTGCTGGGTCGGGTCAACCGGCGCTGCCGGCGGCGGTGCGAATTGTTGCGTCGGATCGACCGGTGGCGCCGCTGGCGGTGGCGGGAACTGCTGGGTCGGGTCAACCGGCGGCGTGGCTTCCGGCGCTGCCTGCGGCCAACTTGGTGCGGCCGATGGCGCCGGGTACTGCTGGGTCGGGTCGACCTGGCCGTAGGGCGCAGCCGGGGGTGCGCCTGGCACGCTGGGCGGGGCGTAAGCGGCGGGATCGGACTCGGCCTTCTTCTGCTTTTTCTTCAGCAGCATGGCGATCACCAGTGCGATCACAGCCAGCAGGACAATGGCGCCGGCAATGATGCCTATCAGCAGCGGGGTTGATAAACCGGAGTCATCTTTGGCTGCACTGGTTGTTGACTCCTCGGCGCCATCGCGCGCTTCTTTAGTCGGCTCAGGTGCAGCGCCCGGGGCTTCACCGCCGCCCCCGCCAGTGGCTTGGGCTTCTGCGGCGAAGTCAATAACATCGCCCATTCCGCCTTGGAAGGTCACAGAGTTGCCGTTGATCTGGCCATTGGAGGAGATCACCGGCCCGGGGAAGGTGAATGTCAGGGTGAAGGAAATGTCTTCGAACGAAGCTGCCAATTCCGGCGATTGGGCTCGCAGTTGGTCCATCGTCGAGGAGAAGTCAGAATCAGACATGTCGAGCTTGCCAGACATAACAAACTTGTCGCCCTGGCGCACAATCGACAACGAATCTGGGTCGCCACCGTCATTCATTTCATCCAGGGATTGGCCCTTCATGGTGATTTTTGAACCGGTGTAGCCGTCTTGCGAATACGGCTCGACTTCGGTGTTGTCTGCCATGCTGCCGGTGAACCCTCCGGCCATTTGCTCAGGGTCCATCTGGGACAACAGATCGTCGGTGGTTGTACCAGACATTGCCGCCATTTGTTCCAGGGCATCGTCCGAGTAGGCCATGATAATGGTCCCGTCGACGGTGTCGTCGGCTTTGATGTCGAAATTGGCTTCCATCTTCATGCAGCCAGTCAGTACAAATGCGGCCAGGCCGAACAGGCCAATCACTGCCGCCGGTCGCCACTTGGGCAGGACTCGGAGTTTCATGACATGTAAGTTTGCCACCATCTGCCGGTCAGTCAAATCCCAGGCTGAAGGCAGCCGGCTGGTCAACCCGGAGGCAGCAGGCAGGTCTGACCCGAAACCGGCTGCCGCCTAAGTTCGCATCCCAGTGGCAACGATGGTCGAGGCGGAGAATCCACGAGGTAGCCCCGGGACCGGGCAGGCGTTACCTTTCCGGTTCGAACGCGGGCACTACTACGGCCAAACTTGAGCGTGGTAGACTCAACTTTGGCAAAAACCGGCATTAGGGAGGTCAAACATGGACACCTCGAACTTCACCAGCAAGACCCAGCTGGCACTGGCTGATGCCATTAGCCAGGCCAAAGCTGCCGGCAACCCTGAGCTCGATCCGCTGCACGTGCTCAATGCCCTGCTGGGCGACCAGCAAGGTCTGGCTCCTAAGCTACTTGAGGCCGCCAGTGCCAGCATCCCGGCGATTGGCGGCGACGTCAGGCGGGCTCTGACCCAGCTGCCCTCTGCCACCTCCGGTGCCGCCACGCCACCGACTGCCTCAAGCGCCGTCATCGGACTACTCGAAAAGGCTGGCGAGCTGGCCAAAGAACAGGGCGACCAATACATCTCAACCGACATTTTGACCTTGGCCTTATCGGATTCGCCGGGTCCAGCTGGTCAGGCGTTGCGCCAGCACGGCGCCACCCTCGAGGCCCTGACCCAGGCCTTGCAGCAGATCAGAGGCGGCCAACAGGTAACCTCACCCAACCCGGAGGGCACCTTCGATGCGCTTGGCCAATATGGTATTGACCTGACCGAACAGGCCAGTAACGGCAAGCTCGACCCGGTGGTTGGACGCGATCAAGAAATCCGCCGCGTCGTCCAGGTCTTGGCGCGGCGGACGAAAAACAATCCGGTGCTGATTGGTGAACCTGGTGTCGGCAAGACGGCCGTGGTCGAAGGCCTGGCTCAGCGCATCGTAGCTGGTGACGTACCTGAATCGCTTCGAGGTAAGCATCTGATTGCCCTCGACCTGGCCTCAATGGTGGCTGGGGCAAAGTATCGGGGCGAATTCGAAGAACGCCTCAAAGCCGTGCTGGAGGAGATCAAGAACTCCGACGGCCAAGTCATCACCTTCATTGATGAACTGCACACCGTGGTGGGCGCCGGCGCAGCAGAAGGTTCAATGGACGCTGGCAATATGCTCAAACCAATGTTGGCCCGCGGCGAACTGCGCCTAGTTGGTGCCACCACGCTGGACGAATACCGTGAACGGGTCGAAAAGGACCCGGCCTTGGAGCGCCGTTTTCAGCAGGTTTATGTCGGTGAACCCACCGTTGAGGACACTGTCGCCATCTTGCGTGGCATTGCGCCGCGTTACGAGGCCCACCACAAGGTGACCATTTCTGATTCGGCTTTGGTGGCGGCCGCGACCTTGTCAGACCGCTACATTTCCGGGCGTCAACTACCCGACAAAGCCATTGACCTGATCGACGAGGCGGCTTCGCGGCTGCGCATGGAGCTCGACTCCTCGCCGGTGGAAATAGACCAGCTGCAGCGCCAAGTCGACCGGTTGAAGATGGAGGAGCTGCAATTGGCCAAGGCCGATGACGAAGCCTCACTTGAGCGGCTAACTCGCCTGAGGCAGGATTTGGCCAATCAGAGCGAAGAGCTCGACACCCTCAAGGCCAGGTGGGAAAAGGAAAAGGCTGGTCACAACCGGGTCGGTGATCTCAAAGCCCGGCTGGACGAGCTCAGCTCCCAGGCCGATAGGGCTCAACGCGAAGGCGATCTGGCGACCGCCTCGCGCCTCTTGTATGGCGAGATTCCGGCCCTGGAACGTGACCTGGATGAGGTTCAAAGCGCCGAGGCCCAGGCCGGACAAGCCGGCCCAGTCGCCGCGGCGGCTGGCGAACCGATGATCGCGGACAAAGTTGGACCGGACCAGATTGCCGGGGTAATCGCGGCCTGGACCGGGATCCCGGCTGGTCGGCTACTTCAAGGTGAGACGGCCAAGCTGCTGCGTATGGAGGAGCAACTGGGCCAGCGCATTATTGGTCAAAGCCGGGCTGTGGCAGCGGTGGCCGACGCGGTCCGCCGAGCCCGGGCTGGAGTGGCCGATACAGACCGACCGACCGGCTCATTCATGTTCCTTGGCCCCACCGGAGTGGGCAAAACCGAGCTGGCCAAAGCTTTGGCCGATTTCCTCTTCGATGACGAGCGAGCCATTGTCCGGATCGACATGTCGGAGTACTCCGAAAAACACTCGGTCGCCCGGCTGGTCGGGGCGCCGCCTGGTTATGTCGGCTACGAGGAGGGTGGCCAGCTGACCGAGGCGGTGCGGCGCCGGCCTTATTCGGTTGTTCTACTGGACGAGGTCGAAAAGGCTCATCCAGAAGTCTTCGACATTCTGCTACAGGTTTTGGATGACGGGCGTCTAACCGATGGCCAA
>WQXJ01000076.1 GCA_009784895.1 Micrococcales bacterium
ATACACCGTCATGTTGCGGGTTTCTTGGAGCGGAGCTAAGAGAACAATCTCATCCAAGCCGTCGCCATTGACGTCACCGGTGGCAATGTGCAGGTTTTGCTGCAACAGCCTCTCAGGAAAGGCCGTGACTGGGATGCGCGCCACTTCGCCAAGGAAGCGGCTGCCCGTAGTCCCGGCCAGGCCTTCTACCCAAAGCTCGAAGACCCAATAGCCCGTATATGAATGGTAGACGCTCAAGACAGCCACAGCGTCCTGGCGCCCTTCCACCGCCCCGCCAAAGTTGCCCTCGGCGGCGGCCACAGCAATGCAGTTCCGCCAGTTGCCCGTTGGGGTGGCGGGTTTGGCAGTGCCGAAGGTCTGGCCTGGCCGCCAGCCGTCTCCGACGATAATGGTTCTGTCGTCGTTGTTGAAGGTGTAGCCGGTGTACAGCTCATTGACGGTCATGATCTGGACCGCGTTGGTGCCGTAGGGTTGCTTGGCCGCCCGTTCTGCGGCACCGTCAGGTTCATCCAGCGTGTTCAACCGCAAGCGGTTGAACAGATCGGATTCGCTATAGATGTCCCCGTCCGCCGCCTGTGAGGTTAATGGGCTCATCACCACTAGCCCCGCCACCAGCAGGGCTCCGGCGGGCAAGACTGCCATGGCCTTGCGGAGGGACATGTTGGGACGAGACAATGACCCGAACCTGCGCCAATGAGTGTTGCTCCGTTGCATTATTACCCCATTCATCTTTCATTAAAGCCGCGTTGCTTTTCCTGCCACAGGCTGAATGGCTACCCGGTTTTCACTGCTCCAGGTAGGCTGGTTGGCATCTCCTGGCGAGGATAGTGGCAACGGCTCTGACCAGGCAAGGGACATAGACTCGTGGTCACATGTGACCAGCGCCACCAAAGCTCTCGATTTCGGCCGGGATTCTGTCCGCCTACCTGGTAAAATAGTCAAGACAATCTCCGGGACTGGTGGTCATGAGTGAGACAATTAAGCTTGGCGGTGGTGGTAGTACCACACGCCTGAACCGCGTGATGACCGCCACGGGGATTTCAGCCCGCCAACTGGCGAAGGCTTCCGGGCTGACCAACTCTATTATTTCTCGGTGGCAAAAAGGCGCGCGCCCTTTGACCACTCGCAGCGGTTCGGTTCACGTGCTGGCTGACGCGCTACTGGCGCTGGACCACGAAAACCAGCTGAGTGAACTACTGGCTCCTTACCGGACCAGCGGGGAAAGCGCCAAAGATGCACTGATCCGCTACCTGACCACGGATGACTTACCAGCCATGCCCCCAAGAGCGGCGCCACTACCGATCCAGAACAGTGGCGACTACATCACGGAGCAACAGGTCCTGCTGGGCGCAAGAGGCTTCCGCAGGGGCGTCTTACTGATGCTGGAATATGTGATGGACCTGCCACCCGGACGCCAGATTGTTGTGTGCGCCCATAACGGTTTTGGCCTGTTCTTGCACAATGTGCCGTTCGCCCTGTTGTTCCTCAAACGACTCGGCAAAGCCATTGAGCGAGGCACGTCATTTACCCTCATTAGCCGGCGAGGCTATGGCATGGAAAATGACGCACATTTCGCGCGGCTGTGGTTGGTGGCCCACCTGAAAGGCATTATGCGCAGCCGGTACTACGGCGGCGAGCCGCCCGCAGAATACTTTGTGGGCCTAATACCTGGATATTGGAGCGGGGAAGCCGAAAGGGATCCGACTGCCGAAGATGATTTGGTCTCTATCATGAGCACTGACCCACGGCATATCCGCAGGGCTACGGCGCATTGCGACGCATTCATGAACCGGAGCATCGCCGCTAGCCAGTATGAGTTCTTGACGCAACCCACAGGCAGCCAAGCAGACGCGCAAAACTGGCAGGCAGGCCCCCTTCCCAGATGGAATGAGCCTGGCGCCAAGGCGCCACAAGGGAGTCTTTCAGCCATTTGCCGTGTCCCGTCTATCGGGATAATGACCAAGGCCGAGTTCGCGGTGGTGCTTGGCAAAGACCAGCTGCCTGTCATGCCTGACTTCTTGTTCCGCGACCAAGGCGACTTTGAACTCGGGAAGCATCAAATCGTGCTGTGCCGCGACGATGTCCAAGACGGACTAGTCAGGCAACGGGTCCAAAACGAACCCTTGTCGGCGCTGCTTCACCGCCGGGCCTTCATTTCGCGTGATTCGCTGGCGGCCATGTTGGAGCGTTTGCTCGCCGCAATGAAAACCAACGACCAGTTCGAAGTGGCCCTGCTGCCGCGCTCCGCCTTCACCAAACTGGAGCTTGAGCTGGTGTGCTGGCAAAACAGCGCGTCAGTAGGCTGGCTGCAAGACGGCCGCCAAAGCGTCTTTGCCAACGACCCCATTACCAGCGGCAGCTTCCATGCCGCCATTGGCCACACCTGGGCCCGGCTGCACAAGGGCTGGAAACGGCAACCGCTCGTCATGCGCACTCTGCGCAAATGGCTAGCGGGCAAGGACCTTGGTCCACCGGAACCTGACAGTGTGATTGTGCAGAACTGGGATCCGTTGCCGTGAGCCCCAACCCAGCCCAGCCACGACGCAAGGTTTTGCGCCACGGTGAGGACCGGCATCGGACAACGGCACGGGCCAACCCAAGCCAACCCGGTTGACCGCAAGGCGCCGCTGGTGGCAGGTTTGGACGGTGGCGCACAGACGGAAGTGGTTTTCGCCCCAAACCAAAGCCAAGGCCGTCCGCGCGGTAGTCCTGCGCGGCGAGCCCGTGGCCGATGTGGCCTGGCGGTTCAGAGCCAGCGACTCGACCATCAGGCGTTGGGTTAAGGAAGCCAACCAAGAAGCACCCGATCTAATGGACCTCTACGCCAGGCGCTATCGCCAGCGCTTGGAGTTTCACAGCCGACACCTCCAGGCCGAAAGCCAACACCAGCTCCGGCGCCTTGGCCTGGGGGACTAGCCGGCAGGCCGGCATCGCCAAGTGGTTTTTGACCGTTTCGCGGGGTGGGCGGTACGCTAGAGCGTCTTTGCGTGCCTCACATCGAGGCCACGCAGCTGCGGGGACACCTGCCCGCAAAGACCCACCGAACAACTAGTAAGGCAAAGACTGTGCGCACGTTCACCCCGAAGCCCGGTCAGGTCGACCGGACTTGGCATGTCGTTGACGCCACTGACCTGGTGTTAGGCCGGTTGGCCAGCCAGGTGGCGACCCTGCTGCGGGGCAAGCACAAGGCGACCTTCGCGCCGCATGTTGACACCGGTGACTTCGTCATTGTGGTCAACGCCTCGAAGGTTGTCCTAACTGGCAACAAACTGCGCGACAAAATGGCCTACCACCATTCGGGCTATCCCGGTGGGCTCAAAGCCACGCCTTATGGCGAGTTGATGGCGAAGCGGCCAGAAGAGGTCATCCACAAGGCCGTGCGGGGCATGATGCCGAAGAATCGGCTATCTAAGGCCCAGCTACGCAAGCTCAAGGTCTACGCCGGCCCCGACCACCCTCACGCCGCCCAGCAGCCCGTTGCCTACGTCCCCAACCGTGTCGCGCAGAAAGCCTAAGGAACCAAGTTGAGCGAAATCGTCGAGCCTGAAGAGGCCCTGGATGAAGAGACTGTCTCGGAATACACCTCGGAAACCCCCAGTGATGAGGCCCGCGGCCAGTCGCTAGTGGCCCCTGGGCGGGCTTTGGGCCGGCGCAAAGAAGCCGTGGCCCGGGTGCGGTTGGTGCCAGGCAGCGGCGAATGGCAAATCAACGGCCGGTCGCTGGAGGACTATTTCCCTGGCAAGCTGCACCAGCAAGAGGTCCGTTCGCCTTTCACGGTGTTGGACATTGAGGGTCGTTTCGACGTGATCGCTCGGGTCGACGGCGGTGGCGTGTCTGGCCAGGCCGGGGCGCTGCGGTTAGGCATTGCCCGGGCGCTGAACCTGATTGACGAAGAACACAACCGCGCGACTTTGAAGAAGGCCGGCTACCTGACCCGCGACGCGCGCGTCACCGAGCGCAAGAAGGCCGGACTGAAAAAGGCCCGCAAGGCGCCGCAGTACTCGAAGCGCTGATCTAGTCCCGCAGGAGAGAAAATGCCTCGTCTATTTGGTACCGACGGGGTGCGCGGTCTTGCCGGCCGTGACATCTCGGCCACCCTGGCTTTGTCTTTGGCGGCGGCGGCCGCCCGTGAGCTCGAGTTCGAAACATTTGGTACGGCCGATGCCGGAACTGCGGCGGGCGGCAGCGTCGCGGCCGGCGGGTGCACAGTGCCGAAACATTTGAGAGCCATTGTGGGGGTGGATTCGCGCGTTTCTGGTGACATGCTGGCTGACGCTTGTGCGGCCGGGCTAGCTTCGGCCGGGGTTGATGTGGTCTTGGCTGGGGTCATGCCGACGCCTGGCCTGGCCTATTTGACCCACTCCCATGGCTATGACTTGGGCGTGATGATTAGCGCCTCGCATAATCCATTTGCTGACAACGGCATCAAGTTTTTTGCCGCCACCGGTTACAAACTGCCAGATTCGGTCGAAGACTTGATCGAGGCCCGTCTGAGCGACTCGTGGTCGCCGGCGGTTGGTCAAGACGTTGGCCAAATCCAAATCGACCTGTCTTTGGATGCTGACTACATCGACTATCTGGTAGGGACTGTTCCCTGCACGCTCGAGGGCGTCAAAGTGGTGTTGGACTGTGCCAATGGTGCCTCACACCGGGTTGCGCCCGAGGCTTTCCGTCGCCTGGGTGCGGAAGTTGTGGCCCTGGCCAACCAGCCCAACGGCATCAACATCAACTCTGGTGTTGGTTCGACCCATCCCGAGCGTCTGCAACGGGCGGTCGTTGGTCTCGAAGCTGATATGGGTTTTGCCTTTGACGGCGATGCCGATCGCTGCCTGGCGGTCGATTCGGCTGGCCAACTGGTTGACGGTGACCAAATCATGGGGTTGTTGGCGATTGGTCTGAAGGGTGAGGGTCGGTTGGCCAACGACACCCTGGTGACCACCGTGATGTCGAACCTGGGGTTGTTTAAGGCGATGGAGGCCGCTGGGATCTCTACGGCTATCACTGCGGTGGGAGACCGCTACGTGCTTGAATCGATGCTGGCTAATGGGCATGTGCTGGGCGGCGAGCAATCCGGCCACGTCATTATGTCCGAGCACGCCACCACCGGCGATGGCACCCTGACCGCGATCCAGGTGGCCTGCCGGGTCAAGCTGGCCGGCGTCACGCTAGCTGATTTGGCCTCGGTGGTGCAGGCCTTCCCCCAGGTGTTGATCAACGTCCCTGAGGTGGACAAGACCCGGGCTGGAACTGACCCGGCGGTGCAGGCCGCGGTGGCCGCAGCCGAATCTGAGCTAGGCGACACCGGCCGGGTGCTACTGCGCCCATCTGGCACTGAACCGTTGGTCCGGGTCATGGTCGAGGCCGCCACGGCCGAACAAGCCGAATCGGTGGCCCAGGGCCTGGTCGCTGTTGTGGCCAGCGAACTCGCCCTTTGACCGGCTCATTCGCCGCGACACCGAGCTTTGGCAGAAAATCATGCCAAAGCTCGACCTCACGGTGTATGTGCAGGTCAAGCGGCGGATAGCCGGCGCCGCCAACAAACCCGCACATCTCTAGCTAGCCCGGCCCTGTGCCAATCGCTCGGCCCAGCGGTGACTCCGGAATCGAGTTCATCCTGCACCGGACCGGTCACAATCGAGTTCATCCTGCACCGGACCGGTCACAATCGAGTTCACCCTGCACCGGACCGGTCACAATCGAGTTCACCTTGCACCGGACCGGTCACAATCGAGTTCACCTTGCACCGGACCGGTCACAATCGAGTTCACCCTGCACCGGACCGGTCACAATCGAGTTCACCCTGCACCGGACATCGATCTGGCGAAACCCCAGGTGGCGCGCGCATGTGACTCCGGCCAGCCTCAATCTCGTTTGCGAAGAGTCCGGCCGGCCTGGGGTTGACCCCTTAGTCCGGACACTGGTTTGTTTCGTTCCCTGGTGGGGATGGAACCGGAAGGATGTGTCTTATGGGATCAACCAAGCGTCGGGTCTTCACACCGGAGTACCGGCGTGA
>WQXJ01000077.1 GCA_009784895.1 Micrococcales bacterium
CGAATCCCTTCAGGCGCGCCCGGCTGGGCATGGAGGCGTCGCCTAGTGGCCTATGGCGCCCGCCTGCTAAGCGGGTTGGGGAGGTTGATTCCCCTCGCGGGTTCAAATCCCGCCGCCTCCGCCCTGTTGACCTGCATAAATAGGGTCGCATGGGTCGTTTTTACCCCAAGCCTTTACCCACTAACCGTCTGAGCCATCCCCGACTTGGCCCGCCGAGGCCAAGGCCTTGTCGTCGTGGTCTAAATCGTGGTGCAGCTCTACCTCGGCGGCGTGGATCTGGGCCGCCACCAGCATGGCCCGCTGCTGCATCCAGTCAATCAAACCCAAGGCGCAGGCCGAAATGACGAAGGTCAAGTGGATTAGCACCTGCCACATGACGCCGGTCGAGGTGTAGTGCTCTTTCATATCCGGGCCGCCCAATGGGCCCACCTCAATGAAAGTTTTGAGCAGATGGATCGAGGAAATCGAGATAATCGAGACCGCTAGCTTGACCTTGAGCAAGTTGGCGTTGACATGCGACAGCCAGTCTGGTTCATCAGGATGGCCTTCGACTCCCAGGCGCGAGACAAAGGTCTCGTAGCCGCCAATGATCACCATGATCAGCAGGTTTGCGACCATGACAACGTCGATCAGCTCCAGCACTGCCAGCATGACGAAGGAACCGTCGATGTTGCCGCCTTTGGCAATCACTTCCCCGCCCAGATGCCACAGCTGGTTAGTGAAAACCAGCACGTAAATGGCCTGCGCCACGATCAAGCCAAGGTAGAGCGGGGCCTGCAACCACCGGCTCATGAAAATGAAGGCACCTAGCGACCGGGGAGCGACGGGACGGCTTTGCTGCATTTGGCGCTCCGATTCAACTCAGGTGGGCGGCAGGGGCACCTTCCAGTTAATCAGCCACAGCAGGGCTACTAACGGCGACTCGCCCAGCGCTGACGCCTTGCTCAGGTGATCATTGGCCAGGGTTATTGCCCTGTGCCCGCTGTCCTGGGCTGAAGCCAAACGACCTTGCCGCGACGTGGCGTCTCAGCGGCCGAAACTAGCCAGCTGGCTCAGGGCCATTTTGTAGCTGGAGGCGATGGGCTCAGCCCACACCCGTGGCGGCATGCGAACCGCGCTGCCACCAGTCAAATTGCCAAAGTGATGGATCAGGCGATCCTTCAGTTTGGCTATTTCGATCGCTTGGTCGCCCTCACGCTTGACCAACACCACGCCCAGGGCTCCCTGCCGCCTGAAGCGTGCCATTGGTTGGCCGGCGTCAAAAACCTGGCGCAGCACATGTCCTAGAGAGGCGGCCCTGAGCAGATGCTCGAATGGCTCAGCGCTGACCACATCGGTGTCTACCAGTACCAAGTAGTGAGTTAGAGCAAAGTCTTCACCGGCCGCCTTGGCCGCCAGATACTCCTCTTCCAGGCGCAAGGTCAGGTAGGACGGGGTGCCCATACCGCTGGCTGGATCCAGTACGGCCTCAGTGGTGACGCCCTCGACGGCTGCCTCGGCCCAGCCGCTGGCCACAGCCCGGGCGCAGGTCCAGGCCGTGATTTGCGGGTTAATGGCCTTGGCCAGGGAGCCGAGGCTGTCGCTGATGTCCTGCCCAGCGTGGGAGCCGCCCGGGCTGGAGTCGACCGCATCCGATGGAGGAGATTGATTGGCCAAAACGACGGGGGTAGCGCCGCTGACCGAATCGGAGCCCGGATCGCTTGAGGAAGGCGACGCGGAGCGTGAGTCCTCGCCGGCCAACGATTGTTGGCCAAATAGCGTTGAGGACGGTTCTGGTTCGCTCTTGGTGAAAGTCAGGTTGGGCCAGGCCAATTCGGCAAAGCAGGCGGCGTCCGCCAGCGCCTCATCGATTCCCACTCCGGCCTTTCCACGAGCCATGCCAAGGGCGGTCAAGCCCTCAAGTAACATGGCCGGCCCGGCACCGCTCTGAAAGGCTTCTATCAGGTGATCTACCTCGGGGGCGTGCCAATCTCTGGGCACTCGCCAGCCCCTGGAAACCGCAGCCTGCCACCAGCGATCGCGCAGACAGCTGTCCGCCGCAAGCGAAGGGGGTCCACCGGTTGGCATATCACAGAGAGCATCGACGTTGGACCGAATGACGCGGCAATGCGCGCAGATTTGCCTTGACGGCTAGCATTTCCTACTAGCCAGGTCTTGCGGAAGCGGCGCGAAGCCAGTGACATGGCTGTTTAGTACCAGGGCGAAAGGAGGTGCCTATGGCGACCGTGACGGGTGATGTTGCACTCGAAGCGGGCAGCGACGCAGCCCTCATCGCATTGGTTCGGGACGGCGACGAGGTCGCTTTTGGGCGCCTCTACGAGCGCCACCAGTCCGCTGCGCGGGTTGTGGCGTCCCAGTACGCACCGCGCCAAGCCGATGTCGATGACCTGGTCGCGGAAGCCTTCACCCAGATTTACCGCCTGCTACGCCAGGGCGACGGTCCCGATGCCTTTTTCCGGGCCTACCTCTTCACCTGCATTCGCAACCAAGCCTCGCGCGGGCGGGAAGCCCAGGGCAAGGTTCGCCCCACTGACGATGAAGCCGTGCTCGACTCGCTGATCGATCACCCCGACGCCAACCTTGAGTTCTTTGAACGCGAGCTGATTACTGAGGCCTTCGAATCGCTGCCGGAACGCTGGCGTTCGGTCTTGTGGTACCTCGAAGTCGAGGGCCTGCGTCCGGCCGATGTAACTGACCATTTTGGCCTGACAGCCAACGGTGTGGCCGCCTTGGCCTACCGCGCCCGTGAGGGTCTGCGTCAGGCTTACCTGCAGCATCACGCCTCCAGTCAGCTGCCCGAGGCCTGCCAGTCGACCGCCGAGAAGCTCGGCGCCTACACCCGTGACGCCTTGGCGCCCCGCGAACGCGGCCGGGTCGAGGCCCACCTGGTGGACTGCAAGCAATGCAAGTCGGCCGTGGGCGAGTTGTCAGATGTCAACCGCTCATTGCGCGGCGTCCTTGGCCCGCTGGTATTTGGGGCGGCTGCCTCAACCGCGTTGACGTCTTTGACTCAGGCCGGCCTAGGGGCGCTTCCCCCCAGTCCGATGCCGGCCCTTGAGTTGGGCGCAGCGGCCAAGCCGGCAGCGTCCCAGCCATGGACCTGGAAGTCACTCGGGTCTTCTTTGACCAGGCCATTTAGGTTCTCGACCCACCCGGTGATGGCCACGTTGAGCACACTTGGTTCGGTCGTGGTGATCGCCTCGTTGGTGATCGGTTTGCTGCCGTTATTCCATGTTGCTCCCTGGCAAAACTCAGCGCCCAAGCCGGCCAGCTTTGCTGATGGCCCGCCAGCCATCAGCACCGAAGCCGAGTCCATGACCACACTGTTCATGGCGGATGGGCATTTGGCAGCCGCCACTGCCGGAGCACCATTTGCCGTGCCCAAACAGGGCGGCACCGTCAATTCGCAGGCCGCCTTGTCAATTCCAGCAGGGGCCACAGTGCGCCGGGCAGAATTGGTTTGGGCCTGCAACGATCCGGCAGAAAACTGGTGGAAAGTCTCCCTGACCGATCCGACAGGCTCCAAGCATTCAGTCTTGGCCGAACGTCGTGTCATCATGCCCTCCGGTGTTCAGCTTGGCGCCGATGTCACTGACGCCGTGACCAGCGGTGGAGCCGGACTGTGGCGCATCGGTGACCTTGTCTTGGCCGAGCCACAAGGCCAGGGCTGGGCCGGTTGGGCCCTGAGCGTGGTTTACTCCGACCCGGCATTGCCTCAGACCAGAGTCTCGATCCTGGAGGGCAGCCTGCGACTGGGGACCGAAGACGGTACCAGCCAAGCCGTTAGCGCCCCGGCCGGAGAGCTGGCCTGGATGGCAGCCGTGGTTTGGGGTGGGAGCAGCGCTGATCTGACCACTGCCTGGCTGATCGACAATGCCTCAACTCCGGACCTTGGCCAGGGCTACCCGGTCGAGGCCGTGATTGACGGTCAACCGACTGGTATACAGCTGTTGCTGGGTGAACACGCCTACTTCCCGCAGGGACCCGGCAGTGCCCCCGGAACATCGATTTCATTCCGTTCTGCGCCTGATTCGACCTTCGACCGTGCCGTTGGACTACTAACCGTGGTGGCACCAAACCAGCGTTAGTGCCCTGCTGGCGGATCTTCGGCTAGACGATCCCGTAAAGGCGATCTCCGGCATCGCCCAAACCAGGAACGATGTAGGCCTTGTTGTTGAGACACTGGTCCACCGCGGCAGTCACTATGCACACGTCGCCACGCCCGCCCACGGCATCTTCAACCGCCTTCAGGCCTTCGGGTGCGACCAGTAGGCAAATACAGGTGACGGTGCGGGCGCCGCGTTCGAACAGGTACTCAATTGAAGCCACCAGCGTCCCGCCGGTGGCCAACATGGGATCCAGAAGATAGCACTGGCGGCCTGACAGATCGTCTGGCAGGCGGTTGGCGTAGGTAATGGCCTGCAGGGTTTCTTCGTCGCGTTGCAGACCCAGGAAACCGACCTCGGCGCTGGGCAGTAGCCGGGTCATACCCTCCAGCATGCCTAACCCGGCGCGCAGGATTGGCACCACAAGTGGCCGCGGCTTGGTCAGCCTAACGCCAGTGGCTGGCCCCACAGGTGTCTCGATGCTCTCCGGTTCAACGGCAATGTCGCGAGTGGCCTCATAGGCCAGAAGCGTGACCAGTTCTTCAACTAAGGCGCGGAAGGTGGGCGAATCGGTGGTCTCATCCCTTAGTCGGGTTAGTTTGTGCGAGATCAGGGGGTGTTCAGCCACATGCACCTGCATTGTCCCAACCTACCGCAGGCTCGGGTCCACTGGGCTCGGTGCCGCCGGACCAGACCGCCCTGGCTGGCCGCGTTTCCTTTGGTCAGCGCCTCGCACACGACGGGTCATGGCGGCTCGCGGTTGCCTGGTCGCTGGCGGCGCTTCTAGCCGTGGGTGGTGCTCGTGGCGCTGCGCGCTCTTCAACCACGCCCCGCCTGGCCCCAATGCAAACCCTCCGGGTTTGTCCCTGGCCCAACTTGAATGCGCTTGGTTAGCTACCTCCCAGCAGGTCACAATGGTGGGGTGAACGGGGTGAGTCAATCGTTGGCGGGCCAAATGGCGGAGTCAGTCGGGCGGTGGATGGAGCAAGCACTGGCCCTGGCCTTGGATCAGGGGCCGGCCGGCCGCGCCGATGTGCCAGTTGGCGCGCTGGTAGTTGATCCGGGCGGCACCGTCATTGGTCAAGGTCGCAACAGCCGCGAATCGTTGGCCGACCCAACCGCCCACGCCGAGATCCTGGCGCTCCGACAAGCTGGCTCCCGCCGGGGCCAGTGGCGGCTTGACGGTTGCACCTTGGTTTGCACCTTGGAGCCGTGCGCCATGTGCGCCGGGGCGGTGGTGGCGGCGCGACTTGACCGGCTAGTTTTCGGAGCCTTTGACCCCAAAGCCGGAGCTTGCGGCTCGGTCTGGGATCTGGTGCGCGATTCCGCGGCGCTGCACCAACCTGAGGTAATTGCTGGCGTCCTGGAAGATCGTTGCGCCGCCGCGCTGACCGCCTATTTCCAGGCCAAACGCTAGTTGGGCCAAGCTCGGATCAGGTGTCTTAGCCAGAGGCTGTCTAGCCGCCGACACCAAAGTGCCCTTAGGGCAACTGGTAACCTTCTGGGCGGTGGCGTGTCCGAGTGGCCTAAGGAGCACGCCTCGAAAGCGTGTGTGGGGGTGACTCCACCGCGGGTTCGAATCCCGCCGCCACCGCAACGCAGGCCGAGGCAATTCGAGCTTGCTCGAAGTTGAGAGGCCAAGGCAGCGGTTGACGAGGCCCCCAGGGCCGAGGAGCACCGCAACGCAGGCCGAGGCAATTCGAGCTTGCTCGAAGTTGCGAGGCCAAGGCAGCGGTTGACGAGGCCCCCAGGGCCG
>WQXJ01000078.1 GCA_009784895.1 Micrococcales bacterium
TGGTGTTCGGGTCACATGCTGGATGCGGCACGCCGTATCCCTGGCAACACTTCAGCCGAAGTCATTGCCCATAGGCCCTGAACAGGCCACAAAAAACAGGCCAAAACCAACGTAACCTCAGCCACGAGGCCCGTTTCCCACAGCACTGGGTTTGGCAGCCCAGGCTTATGCCAAAGCTCTTCTCTCGCCGCGACAATTGGGTTGACCACCACTTTCACCGCGAGATTGAGCTTTTGCACACGGTCGTGCCGCTCAACCTCGGTGTCGCGGCATGGGGGGCTGGCGGCGTCACGGCGGCGGGCTGGCCAAAATGCTTGCATAGCGCAAGTAAACGGTCTAGATTGGTCACTCGTGCCCGTCGGTTCTACAACCCAATCTCGCGCCAAGGGGGCCACCGCCGGAACTGGCCACAAAGCCATCGCCCTTGGCCAAGCCGACCCGAGTAGCCAGGCCGGAAATCGCCCCGACTCCCGAACCAGCTACGAAACCGACCCCGGTGGCCACACAAGGTCTCTTGGCGACACCGGAGCCGGTGGCAGAACCACCCCCGGCCGAAAAGCAGGCTCCGGGGACGGTGCCAACACCAGCCCTGCGGCCGGCGCGGTTTGCGATGTTGGCTCCAAGGACCGTCAGTGGTTCAACTCCTTGCCAGGCGTTGACCCCGAACTGGCTGGCTTACTTCAGACCCTAATGAGCCTGAACCAGGCCCTGCGGCCGCGGGAGACTGGCGACCGACAAAGGCCGACTTGGGCCCAAGTGGCGGTTCTTGGAATTCTGGCTCGCTGCGGTCAGGTTAGGCTATCCGCCCTGGCAGACCTGCTGTACTTGGACCTCTCGGTCCTTTCGCGCCATGTCACCGCCCTGGAACAGGCCGGACTGGTGGCCAGGGTCAAAGACCCCGATGACGGCCGGGCCTGGCTGGTTTCGATTACCAAGCAAGGCCAAGCTGCCGTCCACCAAGTCTGGGTAGCCCGAGCTGATGCGATCAGGGCCGCCTTGGCGGGCATCGAACCGTCAAATATCGCGGCCGCCAACACCGTCATGGCGGCCATGGCCAACGCCCTATCCCAAGCTTCCACCGACTAGTCGAAGGCAGCCATGAAACCAATATCAAAGTCTGACCAGGCTGACGCCCGAGCCAAGGTAGCCGCAGTCCTGGCCAAGGATGCCGGTAAGGGCCCAGGTGGGGGAGCGACATCGGGCGACAACAAAACGCCGCCCCCAGGCCAGCCGGGCACGCCGGCGCTACTCTCCCACCGCGAGATCCTAGAGGTCCTGACCGGCTTGCTGATCGCCATGTTCGTGACCAACGTCTCGGCCACTGTGGTGGGCACGGCGCTGCCAGTTATCACCGCCAAATTGGGCTCAACCCAACAGCAATACACCTGGATTGTGACCGCAACACTGCTGGCCAGCACCGCTTCGACCCCGATCTGGGGCAAACTGGCTGACCTGTTCAACAAAAAGACCCTGATGTTGTTCGGTTTGGCGATCTTCATTTTCGGCTCGGTGGCGGCTGGCGCCTCGGTTTCGACCGCCATGCTGATTGCCTGCCGGGCAGTTCAAGGGATCGGCATGGGCGCCATGATGTCGCTGATCCAGGCGATTATTGGCTCGGTCATTCCGCCTTTGGAACGCGGCCGCTACATGGCCTACACCGGCGCCACTATGGCGGTGGCGACTGTGGCAGCGCCGCTGATTGGCGGATTCATTGTCGATGCGCCTTGGTTAGGTTGGCGCTGGTGCTTCTGGTCGGCCGTACCCTTCGCCGTCATTGCCGGCGGCGTGCTGCAATTCAAATTGAAGGTGCCGTTCCTGGCGCGGCCGGGGGCTAAGGTCGACTGGCTAGGCGCCACACTGGTGACAGCCGCGGTTTCCGCGCTGTTGATCTGGATTTCCTTCGCCAACAACTCTTTCGACTGGATCTCGTGGCAAACCGCTGCTCTGCTTGGCTTCACGTTGATGGCCACGGTTCTGTTTGTCTTTGTCGAGTCCAAAGTGCGCAACCCGATCATTCCTTTGCAGATCATCAAAATGCGTACCACCGCTTTGGCCGTGGTGGCCTCGGTCGCGGTGGGCATCGCCATGTTTGGCGCGGCGGTGTTCCTGGGCCAGTACTACCAAGTGGCGCGGGGTTACAGCCCTACGGCCTCGGGCTTGATGATGTTGCCGATGATGGCTGGTGTGCTACTGGCCTCGGTTGTCGGCGGCCGGCTGGTTAGCGCCACCGGCCAGTGGAAACCGTTCACCATGGTCGGCACTTCAACCTTGGTGGTCGGCTTTTGCCTGATGGGCACGGTCAACTACACCACGCCTTTGTGGCTGATTGGGCTGTATGGCGGTGTGGCCGGCGTGGGCGTGGGCCTGTCCATGCAGAACCTGGTGTTGGCGGTCCAGAACTCGACTTCGGTGCACGATGTCGGTGCCGCCTCCGCGACGGTCACTTTCTTCCGGTCTTTGGGTGGCACCATCGGTGTCCAGGTTCTGGGCAGCGTCTTTGCTTCCCGGGTTCATTCGCTGACCGAGTCGCGCAAAGCGGCTGCGATTGCGCAGCTTGATCCGGCCACCCGCAAGGCCCTGGCGGCTCAGGCTCAATCCCAGGCCGAGGGCGGGGCCAAGCAGTCGCTCGATTTCTCTACCCTGCCCGCTCCGCTACGCGAGGTCATCAAGTCCTCCTACGGTGACTCGATTGGTCTGCTGTTCTGGATTGCAGCGGCCGTGGCAGTGGCCTCGGTGGTGGCCGTGCTGTTCATGCGGGCCACGCGCTTAAGCGCGACTTTCAACGATTCCGCCTCAGCTGACCAAATGGCCGCTGCTAAGTCAGACGCCAAGGCCGCGGCCAAGGCTGGTGCTGCACCTGGTGCCGAGTCCGATGCGATCCCTGGCGATCAGTCCGACGCTGTGCCTGGCGTGAAGCCTGGTGCCGGTTCGCCCGGGAAACCTCGGGCGTGAGGTCTTCCGGTAAGCCGCCGGACTGACTTGATACCGGGTGATCAGTCCTACGCTGTGCCTACTTGAGGTCTTCCGGTATGCCGCCGGATCGACCTGAACGGTTGAATGACTGGGCCAGATCGACTTGAACGCTGGTGTGACAGGGCCGGATCGACTTGAACGCTGGTGTGACAGGGCGGGATCGACCTGAACGGCTGGATGGCTGGTCTGGATCGACTTGAACGGTGGTGTGACAGGGCGGGATCGACCTGAACGGTTGAATGACAAGGCCCAGGCGTTTGCCCAGGTGGGCGGAAACTGCCGTCATCGAGCTGTTCATGTCGATTGGTCGGAGTCATCGAGCTGTTCATGTCGATTGGCCGGAGTCATCGAGCTGTTCATGTCGATTGGCCGGTGTGATTGAGGCGGTCATGTCGACTGGTGGGTGTGATTGGGCTGCTCATGTTGATTGCAGAATGTCATCAAACTGATCGCGACGACTGCGCTGATTGCCGTGTCAGCCGCGGTGCGCGCCCGGGCGTTCGATCATGTGTTCGCCACCGGGGCCGCATCTGCCTTGAATCGGCTCGACCCTGGTTATCCACAGGCGAGCCGCCCATTTGGCATACGGCCGGCGAGAATCGGGCATCATCGGCGCATGACGCTCACGACCCAAGGCATCACTAGCCACCCAGTCCCAGGAATCGCGGATGATCAGGCCGGGTTGTTCACAAGGCAGCAGGCCATAGACCACGGTTTCACATCGAACCAAGTGGCTTATCGGATTCGCAAGGGGTTGTGGGTGCCGGTGGCCGGAGACGCGCTGGCACCGGCCGGTTTGCCGGTCGGTGCCACCAGGAGCTGCTGGGCCGCCTGGTTGACCTGGCCAGATTCCGTGGTGATTGGGCCAGTGGCGCTGGCTGCCCAGCTACCCGCGGCACCGTTGCCAGTGATAAATGAAATCACCTGCGCCGTTCCGTCCAGGCGGCGCCGCAGACGGGGCATACGGCCGCGTCAACTGGTGTTGACCAGCGACGAGGCCCGGCAGGTTGGCGGAGGTCGGCTCCAGCAAGTCGTCTGGGCGGCGGTCGACACTCTGGCTTACCTCGACAAGGCTCATGCCGATTCGCTCTTCGCCTGGCTGATCACACGCAACAGAATCACGCCGAACCAATTCGCCAACGTGGTGGCAGCCAGGGCGAACCATCGAGGCGTTGTGACGCTCAGGGAATACCACGAGTGGATCGCCCTGGGGGTAGCCTCGGCTCTCGAGTTCAAGGCCGTGAGAGTCCTGCAGGCGGCGGGCATCGAGGGCTTCGAGCTGAATGTGACCATCCGGATTGGCCGGAATTGGATCAATGTTGACGTTCTATTCCGGTCGGAAAAGGTGGTGGTCGAGGCGGACGGCCGGGCCTTCCACAGCGCGGAGGACGCGTTCAACACAGACCGGGAACGGAGCAATGCGCTCGAAGCGGCTGGCTACCGCGTCATTCGCGTTACTTGGAAGATGCTGACAGAGAACCCGGACCGGTTCGTCGCCCAACTCAGGGCCACCCTTCGACAGGGCCAATGACAACCGCACTTCTCCTAGCCCGCCACCGGGCTGCCAGCGGCTGGCTACCGCGTCATTCGCGTTACCTGGAAAATGCTGACAGAGAACCCGGACCGGTTCGTCGCCCAACTCAGGGCCACCCTTCGACAGGGCCAGTAACCAAGTCGCCAACGAACTGCCCGGTGCCAAATCGCGGCAGGATCTGCCACAAAGGCTGACGCTGGCCCCGCCGGACAGCCGCCTGATTTGGCGCCCGAGGTGCCACCGAAGCCACCTTAGGCTTCCTTGCTGGATCGACCTGAACGCTGGTGTGACAGGGCGGGATCGACCTGAACGGCTGGATGGCTGGTCTGGATCGACTTGAACGGTGGTGTGACAGGGCGGGATCGACCTGAACGCTGGTGTGACAGGGCGGGATCGACCTGAACGGTTGGATGCCTGGTTCGGATCGACCTGAACGGTTGAATGACAAGGCCCGGGCGTTTGCCCAGGTGGGCGGAAACTGCCGTCATCGAGCCGTTCATGTCGATTGGCCGGAGCCATCGAGCTGTTCATGTCGATTGACCGGCGTGATTGAGGCGGTCATGTTGATCGACTAAACCCGGCACCCTTGATCGGTGCTCGCCAAGTTGCAGCACATTAGCGACACAAGGCATGGGGAACCCACGATGGCGCTGGTTACGTGTGGAGAGTGCGCCGCACAGTTTTGAGGCAAGGCAGATGGTTGTGTGAGTGCGACGCCCCATTGGCGTCGTCCGAAACCATACTAATAGCGCAGAGAGCAAAGAAGCTCAGCGCCGGCCTTCATAAGTGGGCGGTTGTCGTCGACGGCGTCCACGCGGCCGACCTTCCCAATGGCGGAGAGGTGCCCATCGCCCGGAAGGCAGGTCTCACCGCGCAATTGATTCCTCCGATGGGTTCTGTGGCCTCACCCATCACGACGGACGCAAGGCAACACAGGACCGTGATTGTCTCGGCCGGACTGACTGGCATGAAGGTGAAAGACGTCTGACCAGCCAGCCAAACAGACCATTTGCCAAGGTCAACCTACTCCTGAGGGAGGCTGAATCGGTGATCTGCTGGAGGCCGCTGGATCGAGTTGAGCCGGGAGGCTAGTTCGCCGGCAGGTCGGGGCGGCGGCCAGCCGCGCTGGGCGGCACGCAAAGCCAGGCGTGTGTCCAATGCTGACTTTGTCAGTTCGCCAGTAGGTCGGGGCGGCGGCCGGCCGTGCGCTGGGCAGCTTGTTCGGCCCGCCAGGCGGCGATTTTGCCGTGGTCACCGCTGAGCAGCACCGGCGGCACATCCAAGCCGCGCCAGCTTGGTGGCTTGGTGTACAGCGGGTATTCGAGCAGGCCATCGGCGTGTGACTCCTCGGCCAA
>WQXJ01000079.1 GCA_009784895.1 Micrococcales bacterium
CCTTTCGAAGGATCAGGGAAACCCGAACCACTGAAGTACCAGACGGGCGGCAACGTGTGGTCCCGTCGTATTACCCAAGAGCACCGCTTGGTCTACGAGGTCACGGCTACCAGCGTTGTGATTCTCCAAGCCCGCTTCCACTACCAAGACTGATCGCCCGACCGAACGGGAATGATCGAGCGCAAGGAGGCGATTGGGGCTCCACGGGGACGCAGGCGGGCAGTGACCCGGCGCTCAAACCAGCTTTTTGACGTTCCGACGTCGGTTCGAATCCGATCAGCTCCACCGAACTATCGCCCGTGACCAGCATAAACGCATCTCTTTCTGCGGTAGAGCACATGATCAACTGGGTCGCGCAGTAGACAGCAGGAATGAAGTCACCGACCAGAAGGAGGCCACCTTGACCTCGGCGAGTGGCTCGCCGAGGTCAAGGCGCGTATCCACTCTGCCCAGCAGCGGGCGGCGCTCGCTGTCAACACGGAGATGCTTCGGGTCTATTGGCAGACCGAGCGTGGCATCCTTGATCGGCAGGCCGACCAGGGTTGGGGCGTGAAGGTCGCCGAACGCCTTGCACACGATCTACGACAGTCGTTCCCCGATCTGGGCGGCTTCTCACGAGCAAATCTGATGTACATGCGGGCGTTCGCCAAGGCGTGGCCTGAGGACGCAATTGGCCAACAGGCTGTTGGCCAATTGCCGTGGGGCCACAACATCATGCTACTGACCAAACCGAAAGACCTTGAGCTGCGTCTGGCTTACGCCGAGGCAGCCGTCGAGTTCGGCGGTGCCATTATGTAAAGACGTGGTATGCTGTTTGTCTTGACGCTTGGAGGTAGCCGTGGCTGGAACAACACTGGTCAACATCCGCATGGACGCTGGCCTGAAGCAGGACATGGAAGACACCTGCCGCGAGCTCGGTATGAACATGACAACTGCGTTCACCGTCTTTGCCCGCAAGATGACACGGGAGCGGCGTATCCCCTTTGACGTTTCGGTTGATCCGTTCTATTCGAGCGCCAACCTTGAGCATTTGCGCTCTGTCCGCGCGGATGCCGAGACCGACACCAACATGGACCTGCACGAGCTGATCGAGGACTAGGCGGGTGCTCATCTCGTGGCATGAGTCGGCCTGGGCTGACTACCTCATGTGGCAAGGCCGCGACAAGAAGACACTTCGCCGTGTCAATGCGCTGATCAGGGACATCCAACGCAACGGCTACAAAACTACCGGGAAGCCCGAGCCGCTGCGAGGTGACTTGTCTGGATGGTGGAGCGTGCGCATCGACAGTGAACACCGACTCGTGTTTGCCATACGAAATGGAGTTCTTGAGATCTATCAATGCCACGGGCATTACGTTTAACGCTTTTCGCAGGGGTGTGTCGAGGTCGATGGACGGGAAGAGTTGCGTGGTGCGCGGCCAATGTCCCTCACTTGGCTTGTCTCCCTCGCCTGCCGATGCCGCGCCAATCGTTCGTAGTCAACCAGAGCGGGAACCGGTGACCTCAGAGCGACCGTGCTTGACGAGTCGCGCCTGGTCGTCGCTGACGGGGTCGAAAACGTCAAAGCCAAGCGCGGTGCAGGCGGCAGCCATCTCCTCGTCGTGGGTGACAACGGTTGTCTCTTCGACCCCGATGCTCAGCGCAAAGGCGACGTGGAGAGCGTCGGATGCCCGGAGCATTTGGCGTAGCCGCCTAGCCTCGTCAAACAGGTCGTCGATCTGGGTACCAATCGCAAACCTCACGAGGTATGCATCAGGGTCGACCTGGCCGGGCGCGAGGTCTCCTCGTAACTCCATGCGGATAATAGTTCGCCGAGTTTCTAGGTCAAGCATCCGGCAGCATGCGATGGTCTGCCCCACAGCCAGGCAATGACTCAGCCAGGCCTTCGCGGCCGGAGATTCGCCAAGCATTGCCCTCAGCACCACCGATGTGTCAACGACCCAGATCCTGTCAGTAGTCACGGGCGGCCTTTTCGTCTTCGATCTCAGCGACGATGGCCCGTGCGATGGTCGGGTCAACGCCAAAGTCTGGCAATGGTTCGCCTGAGCGAACTCGAGGCGGCGAAAGGACGCCCGCGCGAACAAGCGCTTCGGACCGCATCTGCGGCTGCACTAGGGCCCGTAATTCGAATGCCGGCATGCCATGGTCGGTAATGGTCACCGAGCCTATTCGGGCAAGTCGCGTCGCACGTGAAGGGTTCCGGTTGAAATCGCTCAGGGGCATGGTCGCGTTCATATCATTGATCCTACAACGTAGGTCCTATGAACTCGGCCGGATACGAGCCTACAGTTGTTGGCCGAGGCGGCCCTGGTCGTCACACGCGGCTCAGCCGAACCGCCCGCTGACGTAGTCCTTCGTTCTGGCGTCTTTGGGTTGATCGAACATGGCCTCGGTGGCGCCGTGCTCAACTATGACTCCTGGTGTGCCCTGGGTCGCCAGGAAAAAGGCACACTGCTGGGACACCCGGTGAGCCTGCTGCATGTTGTGCGTCACAATTACAATCGTCACCTCCTGGCACAGTTCCAGCATTGTCTCCTCGATCACCCTGGTCGAGGTGGGATCCAAAGCTGAGCAAGGCTCATCCATCAGCAACACCTTTGGCTGCACTGCCAAAGAGCGGGCGATGCACAGCCGCTGTTGCTGTCCGCCTGACAAGCCGCCGCCAGGCGAACGCAGCCGCTGCTTGACCTCCTCCCATAGCCCAGACCGGACCAAACACGATTCCACTAGCTCGTCTTTGCCGTCACGGTCGACCTTCATGCCGGTCAGCTTTAGGCCGGCGATAACGTTGTCGTAGATCGACATGGCCGGAAATGGGTTGGGCTTCTGGAACACCATTCCGATTTGCTTGCGGGCTTCGGTCAGCTTGTGGCCGCGATCATAGATGTCGTCGCCGTCCAACAGGACTTCACCAGCCAGTGAGGCCGATGACACCAGTTCGTGCATCCGGTTGAGTATTCGCAAAAAGGTGGACTTGCCACAGCCGGACGGGCCGATCAGTGAAGTGACCTGACCCGGCGGCATGGTCAGTGACACCCGGTCAAGCACCTTATGAGTCCCGAACCAGGCCGTGATGTTCTTCGCTTCGAGGTTGGCTAGCTTGTTGGCGGGCGGGGCCGCAGACTGAAGCGGGGCTTCCACCGGCTGGAACAGGCTAGTATCCCCAACCTCATCTACAACCGGCTGGAGCAGCATGGTGTCCCCAACCTCATCTACTACACGAGGTTTTTCAACCACCGGAGCGTCCTCAACCACCGGAGCGTCCTCAGCGACCGGAACATCCTCAACCACCGGAGCGTCCCCAACCACCGGAGGATCCTCCATCACCGGCCGGAGCAGCTTGGTGATCCAATCATCCTTTTCTACCGACCGGTCCTTGTCCGATGCATCGGTGCGAAGATGTGTTCCCATAGTCGTCTTTCTTTCACTGTCCTCAGGTTTGCGACGCCACGTTGGTTGCATGGCTACATCAGGTTCGGTAGTAGCAGGATCAATTGGTCAGCTACTAGCAGTCCGGCCAGCAGCAATACCGGAGCGAAAACCAGCCAGGTTTTTGCTCGGCCAACTAATCTCAGGCTGTAGGTTGCAGCTGCCCCAGCCAGGACAAAGAACTGTAACGCGAAGACCAAGGCCCAGACGGTGCGATAGTCACTGGCCATTTCCTTGTCGGCGCGTGGTAGTTGCCAGAAGGTGGTCTGGCGCAACCCGGTAGGCTGTGGCGGGGACACCAGCTCGGCGTCCACCCGGATCACTCCCGAGGGCATGAATGGCAGTCCTCGAGCCGTTTCTAAGACCAAACGGCTTTGCCCTGCCTTGGGTAGCGGTGGCGCAAGATCACCGGCGTAGCGAACGCCAATTACTCGGTAGACATGCTCACCTTGTCCTGTGATGAGCGATATCGCCTCACCAGGAGCTAATTCTTGGATCCTGGCAAACGGCCCGCCGTAGGCAGCGGCGCGTCCCATAATCACCGTGAAGCCGGGCTGTCCAGGTAGGGCAGAATCTCGCCGATGCCCAGGGCCACTCTTTAGAGCTCCCGCGGCTGTGCCCTGGACCACGATTTGATCAAGAGAAATACCGGGAATTTCGATCCGGGCCACCGGATCGCCATCCGACAAGAGCACGTCTTCGAAGGTGCCCTCGCTTACCGGCGCCGTTCCTGCCTCTAGCTGTCCGGCGAACACTCCACGCAACTGTATTTGGGCAATGGCTTGCTGCAACCCGCTCAACAGCACCAGATTCATCAGGAACCCGAGCACCAGCGCCGCCAGCAGCGCCAACACTCCTCGCGCCAGCTGTCGTTCTGGGCTGAGCGGAGTAAGCGGCAGCAATGACTTCGGAATCCTGCGAGGCGGTCTGGGCGGCTGGCCTGGCGACCGCGACCGTCTGCCTGACGGTTTGCCCCGCGACCGCTGACCTAGCGGCCGGCCCGGCGGCCTTGCCAGCTTGCCCCGTGACGATGACGGCTCGCCTGACGGCCGCGAGGGCTGCCGGACCGCCGGTTTGGGACGAAACCGCGGGATTCCCACCCGCATTAATTCTGCAATGGCAGTCACCGCAAAACGGCCTCCGCTGCGACGCTGTCGTCGTCTTCGATGCCCTCTTCTTTCTCGCCACTACCAGATGCTTTGGCACGCATGAGGGCTTCTTTTCGCCTCCTCCGCCACCACCAGGCACCTACAATTCCCGCAGCCAGCATCAGCACCAGGAACCACGGGAAGAACAAGGTCCAGCTATTTCGGGTCACCGAACCTAGACCCCAGGCATCATGGTTACCCATCCGCGACACAGTGACCTGGCTTGACACTAACGTCCACTGGGCCATGCCATGGATGGAAGTCGTGACGATCCTCGATTCTTCCGGTGCCAAATACAGGACCAACTTGACGCTCTTTGAACCGACCTGGCCACCGAAAATCTGTTTCACCGAGAATTCGGCTACCGCACTGACCGGGTCTGGCGAAGCGTTCCTAATTGGCACAGATAGCGCCAGCGAACCACCCAGTGGATTGATTGACCACCGATATCGAGCGCTCAGACCACCGACATAGACGATCCCGTCTGCGGTGACCTCGTCTGAAGCGTTGGCAGCGGTTGTCCCAAGGGGCTGCTCGTCACCAGCGCCACCGCCATCGGCCAAGTCCTGCGGCGGCGGCGCCTGAGCGTCAGCGCCTGGCGGGTTGGCCGGTTGGTCTCCGCCAGGAGTGTTGCTGCCGGTACCGATGGTCGGTTTTAGGGTCGGCTTTGTTGTCGGTTCTGGTTCATCGAACGGGTCGGGTTCTGATTCCAGTACTACCGCCTGCAACGGTACCGATCCAGAGTCATCCTCGGCGTGAGTCAACCAGACCTTGCCGGGGAAGTAGACCAGCCCAGCC
>WQXJ01000080.1 GCA_009784895.1 Micrococcales bacterium
AAGACAAAGAAGCCCTGTCAAAGATTGCCCAGGTTTGGAACACCGATTTTGACATCACCGCCATGCCAAGTGGTGATGATGCCGAACTAGCCCTGTCCTGTGGCGCTTTCCTGATCAAGGACATAGTCCAAGACCAGTACGTCACCTTTGCCAAGAACCCGGATTACACCTGGGGCCCCGAGCCCAAGGTTGATGAGATCATTGTGCGCTACAACGAAGACCCAATGGCTCAGGTCCAGGCTCTGCAAAACGGCGAGCTTGACATCATTCACCCGCAGGTCACCACTGACGTGTTGCAGGCCGTTGAGGGCATGGCGGGTGTTCAATTTGAGTCCGGCACCGAGGGCACCTACGAGCACATCGACCTGACCTTCAACAATGGCGGTCCGTTCGATCCGGCCACCTACGGTGGGGATGGAGAAAAAGCCAAGAAAGTGCGCCTGGCCTTCCTCAAGACCATTCCGCGCCAGCAGATCATCGACAAGCTGATAGTGCCCTTGCAGCCAGACGCCACCACGCGTGACTCGTTCAACCTGGTGCCCGGTGCGCCTGGCTATGACGAGACAATCGCGGCCAATGGCTCGGCCGATTTCGCCGAGGTCGACATTGAAGGGGCCAAGGCCCTGCTGGCCGAGGCCGGTGTCACCGACCTGAAGGTCCGTTTCCTTTACGGCAAGTCCAATGTCCGCCGCGCCCAGCAATTCCAGCTGATCAGCGAATCGGCCGCCCAAGCCGGCATCGAGGTCGTCGACAACGGCAGCGATGACTGGGGTTCGATGCTGGGCGACGGTTCCTATGACGCCACCTTGTTCGGTTGGCAGTCTGTCACCACGGGTATGAGCGACTCGGCCGCCACCTTCATGACTGGTGGTCAGAACAACTTCTCCGGTTACACCAACCCCAAGGTTGATGCGGGTTATGAGGAGTTGCAGGTGACACTGGACCATGACAAGCAGATCGAAATCAACATTGGAATCGAATCTGAGCTTTGGGCCGATGCCTATGGCGTGGTCAACTTCCAGTTCCCGGCCGTGACGGCTTGGAATGAGAAGGTCTCGCCTGTCTCTGCTACGGCGATCTACGCCACTGTTTTCTGGAATTTCTGGGAGTGGGAGGTCTAGGGTTAGGAGCCACAAAGTGGCACTTCGGAGGCTGCCGCCGTAGCCTCCTGGCCTGAAAGGCTATAACCCGCATTGCTGTCGTTCCTAACCCGGCGCATCGCGGCCGGCTTGGTTGTGCTGCTAGGGGCTACCTTCATCATCTTCGTGTTGGTGTCCCTAGCAGCCGACCCGCTGGCCCAGCTGTATACCTCCAGCTCGCCAAACAAGTGGCAGCAGATGGCGTCGATTACGGCCAAGCTGGATCTGAACACGCCGGTCGTGTTGCGCTACTTCAAATGGCTTGGCTCGATCCTGGCTTACGCCTGGGGCAATGGCACCTTCGGTGTGTCAATCGTCGACAACGCCACGATTGCATCCCAACTGGCCGCGGCCGTGCCCACCACTGTGCGCCTGGTTTTCGGCTCGGCCATTCTGGCGATTGTGCTGGGCGTGGCCGTAGGTATCATCACGGCGCTGCGACAGTATTCGGCCTTCGACTACACCACCACCTTCTTCACTTTCCTGTTCTACTCCTTGCCGGCTTTCTGGGTGGCCGTCCTACTGAAGGAGTTTGGCGCGATCCGCTTCAACAACTTCCTCAACGACCCTCGAATACCACCGGGGGTGGTGGTCGGTGTGGGCCTGGTTGTAGGTGTGGTCGCCGCCATGGTGGCGGTGGGCAAGTGGCAATGGCGGGCCTTGACCGGCCTGGTGGCCGGGGGTGGGGCGGCCGGCGTCATGATCTACATCATCGCCAGCGGTTTCCTGCTTGAACCAGGTCTGGGAATTGTTGGGGTGGGCCTAACCGGCCTGGGCGTGGCCGTTGTGACCTCAGGCATCGTGGCCGGTTTCGCCAACCGCCGGGCGCTACTGGCCGCCTGTACCGCGGTGGGCCTTGGTGTGGCGCTTTATTACCCGCTGCAGTATGCCTTTGCCAACACCAATTGGCTGATCATCCTGGTCTTGTGGCTGAGCGCGGGGCTGGCCGGAGTACTCATTGGCTGGTTTTGGGGTGGGCCTGATAAGGGGGTCTCGGCCCGGGTAGCGGCCGTCACCGCCATGGGCATGGCGATCTTTGTCTTTGTCGACCGGATGTTCCAAGCCTGGCCGGCCTATATCTCCTCGCCCAGAGTCGACAAGCGGCCCATTGGCACCATTGGCGCGGTCACCCCTGAATTGGGCGGCTCATTCTGGTTTGGTGTCACCGACATGTTCACTCACTTGGTCTTGCCCACCACCGCCCTGGTCTTGATCACCTTTGCCAGCTACACCCGTTACACCCGGACCTCGATGCTGGAAGTCATGAATGCCGACTACATCCGCACCGCCCGGGCCAAGGGTCTGAGCGAGCGCGTAGTAGTGGTGCGTCACGCCTTCCGCAACGCCTTGATCCCGTTGGCCACGGTGGTGCCAATTGACATTGCCATGGTCTTTGGCGGCGCCATTATTACCGAGAAGATTTTTTCTTGGCGCGGCATGGGCACCATGTTCATCACCGCCCTGGGCAAAGGCGACATCTATGGCGTGATGGGTTACTTCCTGATCACTGCTGTTCTGTTTGTGGCTGCGAACATTGTGGCCGATATGGTCTACGCCAGCCTCGATCCCAGAATCCGGTTGACCTCATGAACAAACCTGTAGTGCCTGATGAGGCCGTAGGCCGGGGCGAAAACGCGATTGAGCTCAGCGCCGTGGCCGGGCTGTCCCAAGGCCAGATTGTGCGCCGGCGGTTCTTCCGCCACCGGGCCGCCATTGTGGCCATGGCCGTGATGGCAGTGATCCTGCTGCTGGCCGTGACTTCGATTGGCTGGGGGCCAATTCCCGGCTGGTGGAAATGGACCTACGACTCGACCCACCCCATCGCCATAGCCGGCGGTAAACCAACTATGTCGATTTCTCTGCACGGCATCACGATTGGTGACCACCCCTTTGGGCAGGACACCGTTGGGCGCGACATGTTCGCCATGACCATGCGCGGTATTCAGCAGTCTTTGACCGTGATGGTGTTGATCGGCGTGTTGGCGGCCGTGATTGGCATTCTGGTAGGGGCCACCGCCGGCTACTTCCGCGGCCGGCTCGACACGGCCCTGATGCGCTTCACCGACATGGTTATCGCCATGCCGGTGATGGTCATCGCCCTGGTACTAGGCAAAATGGTCAACGGCGCCAACGCCATTACCCTGGGTGTGGCCTTGGCCTTTGTCTACTGGATGACTATGAGCCGCCTGGTCAGGGCCGAGTTCCTAACCCTGCGCGAGCGAGAATTCGTCGATGCCGCCCGGGTGGCTGGTTCGTCAAACACCCGCATCATTCTCAAACACATCCTGCCCAACGCCATTGGTGTGGTCATTGTCAACACGACCTTGTTGATGTCGCAGGCCATCTTGTTGGAAACGGCTCTGAGTTACTTGGGTTTTGGCATCCAGTTCCCAGATATCTCGCTGGGCAACTTGATTTCCGAGAACCAGACCGCCTTTGCCCAGCGGCCGTGGTTGTTCTGGTGGCCGGGCGTTTTCATCATCTTGATCGCCTTATGTGTCAACTTCGTAGGCGATGGCCTGCGTGACGCCTTCGACCCGCGCCAACGCCGCATCCCGTCGAATCGGAAGATGGCCCGGGCGGCCCGCCGGCAGGCGGCTGGGAAGCAGGTCCCAGCATGAGTCAGCCAAACCTCAATCTCGCCGCCAGCTGGCGGTCTTCAAACTGCGACCAGTGGCACCAGGACTGCGGCCAGGCCCAGGGCCGCCCAAAGGCCAATCAGTCGCCAGTGCCAGCGCCTGCGCAAGGCCACGCCGTCTGCTTGGCCCAGCTGACCGGCATCGCGCAACGCCTCCCAATGCTGGCGGATGACCAGGGCGGCGTGCCCAGATGGCGTATGCGGCAGGTCGCCGGGACGCACCGAATCGATCACGTAGGTCGACTCGGGCAGGCCCTTGAAATCAGCCGGCCGGGCCCGGTGGGAGGAAAAGGTCGAAGGTGCCGGCGCGGCAAAGGCTGTGACCTTGCCGCGGCGGGTGAAAAAGGTCAGCGCCCAGCGCGTATCGATCCGTTCGATGGCGGCCCAGGCCAGGTCAACAGTGTGGCTGACGTTGCGTACCATCACCCCTTCGCTGGTGACCGCAACGCAAGGCCACCAAAACAGCGCCCAGACGGTTACCGCCAGCCAAATCGGCACCAGGCCAAAGCGCCAAAGCAGGCCAAGCCCGCCGTAAAGGCCCAGGTTAGCCAGGGCAAAGAGACACAGTGCAACCATTGCCAGGGCCAGGACCTTGCCTGGGCGGGACGTGAAAACCTGTTCGGCTGGGGCCACGGCCAGATCATGCCACAAAACCGCCAAGTAGCCCGGGGGTGCGGCCATGAGCAGTGACTACGGGCCGGTCGTAGGGCCAGCCGAGGCCAAAGGCGAGCCGATCTTGACGGTCAAGGACCTCAACGTTGACTTCTATGTTGAAGGCGAGTGGCTGCCGGCGGCGATTGATGTTTCCTACCAAGTCCACCCCGGCGAAGTGGTGGCTATTGTGGGCGAATCTGGCAGCGGCAAGACTCAGTCGTCAATGTCCCTGCTGGGTTTGCTGCCACCGAATGGCCGGGCTACCGGCTCGGCCCGCCTGGCCGGTACCGAGCTGGTTGGTATGCGGGCCTCGGATATGCACAAGGTGCGCGGCGCCCAGATCGCGGTCATTTTCCAGGAGCCAATGACGGCCCTGAATCCGGTCTACACCGTTGGTTTCCAGATCATCGAGACAATCAGGGCCCATGGCCGCATGGGTCCAAAAGAGGCCCGCCAGCGCGCCCTCGAGCTGCTCAAGATGGTTGACATGCCGGATCCGGCCACCAAAATCGACTCCTATCCGCACCAGCTGTCTGGTGGCCAGCGCCAACGCGCCATGATTGCCCAGGCACTGTCGCTGGATCCGAAACTGCTGGTGGCGGACGAGCCAACGACCGCATTGGACGTCACCGTCCAGGCCGAGATCTTGGCCCTGATGCGGGATCTGCGCCAAAGGATCGACTCCGGCATTGTCTTGATCACCCATGACATGGGTGTGGTGGCGGATATGGCGGACCGGATTTGCGTCATGAAGGACGGGCGCATCGTCGAAACCGGCTCTTCGCGTGACATCTTCTACCGGCCGTCTCATCCCTACACCCAGCTG
>WQXJ01000081.1 GCA_009784895.1 Micrococcales bacterium
ACGGCAGCAGCCACCCGGGCGGCGGCTTTGGACCGCCGTTCCATGCCAATCGACTCGATATCGTGGCCTTGGCGCCACAAAGCGAACTCTGCTGGCCAGCGTTCATGCAGGTTAGCTGCTGATTCGCCCTCCCAGTCGCCAAAGTTCCGTTCCCGCAGCCGGGTGTCGAGGCTGACCTCGAGCCCGGTCAGCGCGGCCAAGGCCCCGGCCGTGGCAGCGGCCCTAACCAAGTCAGATGACACAATCGCCCCGGGCTCCAGCTCGACCAGTTGCTCGGCTGCGGTGGCCGCCTGGGCCAGGCCCGTTTCGTCTAACGGGATATCGGATTGTCCCTGGATCCGCCGCGCCTTGTTGTAGGCGGTTTGCCCGTGGCGCCAGATCACGGCTCGCTCGGCCCCCATGGCTCTACTCCCCCACCGCTGTCACTAGGGCTGGACTGGCCACAAACTGGTCCAATGGCACTTCGGGGCAGTCCTTCCAAAGCCGGTCAAGGCCGTAGTATTGGCGATCCTCGGCGTGGAAAACATGAACCACGACGGCGCCAAGATCCAACAAGACCCAACGTGACCCGGCCCGGCCTTCACGCCGGGCCTTGGCCCCAAGTTGGGTGCAGCGCTCCTCGACGGCGTCAACAATGGCATCGACCTGGCGCTCCGAGGCGCCGCTAGCTAGCACGAACACATCAGTCAGGGCCAAGTGGCTGGTCACGTCCAAGGCTTTGATTTGCTCTGCTTTGACCCCGTCAGCCGCGCTGGCTGCCGCCCTGGCCAAAGCCAGCGCTGAATCATCCGCCACTAAATGCCTCCTAGAGCACAAACAGTTTCAACACGGCCACGATGGCGCCTATCAGCAGACCGCTGCCAACGGCTACGGCGACTCGGCCGCCAACCCGGGAAGACACCCGGCCGCGCGGTGCGTCTGGTCCGTCGAGCCACGGGCCCCGGCCGTCGTCGTCGATTTCCGGTGGCCCCTCCCAGCCCATGTCATCGTCGTCGCCATCTACTTGGGCCTCTGCCTCACCGGCTTCGAGTTCTTCAGCGACATCGTCTGGGACCAGGCCGTCATCCGGCCCAGAGGCAATCGAGGCCACAACAACCGGCAATTCGGTCGAGGGCACTCCCCAGTTCAGTTCGAGATCAGCCTCGTCTTCTACCTCCGATGCCGGCGCTTGGGCTTGGACCTCTAGCTCAGCCTCCCAGTCGCTCGGCCCGGGCGGGACCTCGGCTGGTAGGGACTTAGCCACCGGGTCAACAGCCGGCAACGACGGTGGCGGGGCAGCCTCGCCAAATACCGCCGGCGGCACGGCCGGGGGGTGCGGCGTGGGTTGGGCCACGACCGGACGGCCAAGGCCGCCATGGGCCGCAGGACCAGGTCTTGGGCTAGGCCTGGGGCTGGTGACGGGTCTTGGGCGGGTCCTATTCGGGGCGGAGGAAAGAGTTTCAGCCCTAATCTGTTCGGCCAGGGCCTGGATTCTAGCCTTGGCCGCCGCCACCGGATCGGAAAGCAGATCCTCGGCCGGCGCCGGGCTGGCCGATGCCGCCGGACTGGCTGGTGCCGTACGGGCCGGCGGTGGGCTGGTTGGGCTTTGCCTTGGCCCGGCCAGCGCCGAACCAACGCTTGACGGCGCCACGCGGCCATCTGGGCCAAAGCCAATCGCCGGGGAGCGGCCTGAAGCCGCGGTGGTGGCAGCTGGCGCGGCCCGGTATGGCTCGACCGGCTGGCTTGGTTGGGCCAGGTCGGGATCGAGCGCCATCATCGGCTCGACGTAAGCGTCTGGACCGGACAAGACCGGGTCTTCGACCATCTCCCTGCCCATAGGCGCCGCCCAAGTTGGCCTGGGCCATTCGCTCGAGTCAAGAGCCGCAGGCGGCTCAACCTGGCTGGCACCTGGCAGGCTGGGCCCCGGCGGCGTGGGTTGGGCGGCCAAGGGTTTTGCTGTAACAGTTGGCATGGGAGCCGGCGCGGGCGCAGCCAGCGGCGGCCTGCTTGGCTTAGATGTTTTGGCCGGGGGCGGTGGTACTGCCACCGACTGGCCCAGAGTTGAGGCTCGGTCTGGCTCACCCAAAGTCAGCGGAGCCTTTTGATCCGGCACAACCTCAAAACCACCGCTGGTCCCCGGGGCAAAGGGGTCAACCTGGGAGACCGGACCATGCCAGGCGTCACCCTCGGCCCGGCGAGGCGGCTCAGGCTCCCCCCGGCGCGGCGCTAGCCCTGGCTCCGGCCAATTGGACGATGCCGCGGCGACAGCCTCAGCTTGGGCCGCGGGTGGGACCGGCGGCGGCTCAAACGACTCGGCCGGTTCAGGTGTTGAAGGCGACGGCGGGTCGGGCGGTGCTGACTCCGCCGAGCGGCTTAGAAGTGGCGCTTCAGCCTCACCGGTGGCGTTGAAACGGCGGCCAACCGCTGCTGGGCGCTGATGCGCTGGCAGCTCGCTGCCGGCCGGCTCTGGTGAGACCGGCTGTGCGGACGACCTGCGCGGTACCACCGCTGGGGTTTGGCTGGAAACTAAGCCCGTCCGCTCGGCCGGAGGTTTGGCCTGGTCAAAGGCTGGTGGCGCAGTCGAATCTGCCGCCGGTTCCGGTCGCTGGCCAGGGGCGCCAGCGCCATTTCCGGCCGCTACCGGTGGCGTCATGCCAAGCTGGGTCCACGAATCGCGGACTTGGTCACGGGCGGCTCGCAAGCGTTCTTCGATTCTGCGGGATTCTGCCCGGGAGGTTGGTTGGTTGGCGGAACGCCTGGCCGCAAACTCGGCTTCAGAAGGGATGGCCGGAGTTGGCTTGGAGGTGGGTGCGCCGGAGAAGGTGTAAGCCGAGCGCTGCCCGGGCGAGGCAAACCCCGGGTCTGAAGTGCCGGCATCGGGCGCCAGCCGATCAGCCCCACCGGTGTGCCCTCGTCCTCTCAGCCAGTCTTCATCTAACGGCTGGTCGGGTCGATGGGCCCGGTAGGGAGAGCCGGACGAATCGGTCATAGCGAATCCTCGGAATATAGGCGGTGCTTGGTGATGTATTGGACCACACCGTCTGGCACCAGGTACCAGATGGGCAGAGCCGTTTTGACCCTACGGCGCACGTCGGTCGACGATATCGCCAGGGCCGGTACTTCGAGCAACGACATATCGCGGTCGTCAATTCCCAGGGGTTGGAGTTGGTGGCCCGGCCTGGTCACACCCACAAAATGGGCCAAAGTGAATAGCTCGGCAGCGTCTTTCCAGGCCAGGATTTCACTCATAGCGTCCGCGCCGGTGATGAAAAAGAAGCTGGCGCCAGGCCGTTGCCGACGCAGATCGCGCAAAGTGTCGATTGTGTAGGTGACACCGCCACGGTCAATATCGACCCTAGAGACGGTGAAACGAGGGTTAGAGGCGGTGGCGATTACCGCCATGAGGTAGCGGTGTTCTGCCGCTGCTACCCGCCGCTGCTGCTTAAAGACCGGCTGACCAGTTGGAACAAAGACAACCTCATCCAAGTCGAAGACCGCGGCGGCCTCGCTCGCCGCCACCAGGTGGCCATGGTGGATTGGGTCAAATGTTCCACCCATGACCCCGATGCGGGATGGCTGAACCGGGTCTGGCACTCGGTCTCCTTAGCTTCACGAACCCCAGACGGGACTTGCCTCCCCAGTCTGTCACCAAACGGCGCCGGGCATGTAGTAGGCACGGCGACGCGCAGGTAGTTTATCGCCAGTCCCGCTTCAGGTGCGAACCTGCCCTTGACCAGATACAAGCCACTTCGAACTGGTCAACTCACCCAACCCCATTGGCCCCCGGGCGTGAAGCTTCTGGGTTGAAATGCCGATCTCCGCGCCCAGGCCAAATTCGCCTCCGTCGGTGAACCGGGTCGAGGCGTTGACTATGACGGCGGCCGAGTCGATCCGGGCGGTGAAGTCCTCAGCCGTGGAGATGTCCCGGGTGCAGATAGCCTCGGTGTGGCCAGACGACCAACGCTGAATGTGGCTGATAGCACCTTTGACTCCGTCTACCACGCCAACGGCCATTTCCAGGGCCAGGTATTCGGTGGCCCAGTCCTCGTCGGTGGCCGGCGTGGCTTCGACCCCTGAAGGCGCCAGGGCCTGGCTGGCCGCATCGGCATGCAGCACTACGCCCTGATCAGCCAAGGCCTGCAGCACCTTTGGTATGAAGTCCTGGGCAATGGCTTGGTCGACCAGCAAAGTCTCCGCCGCGTTGCAGACTGAAGGCCGCTGAACCTTGGAATTGACCACAATCTCTAAGGCTTGTGCCTGGTCAGCAGCGCGATCGACGTAGACGTGGCAGTTGCCAACGCCAGTCTCGATCACTGGCACGACTGACTCCCTGACCACGGTTTGGATAAGACCGGCACCGCCGCGCGGCACTAGCAGGTCGACCAGGCCCCTGGCCCGCATCAAGGCTCTGGCGCCTTCACGGCCAAACTTGTCGACCGTCTCGACGCAATCCGGCGGCAGTTCGGTGTCCTCCAACGACCTTCTCAGGGTTTCAACAATCGCCTGGTTGGTCCGGGCAGCGGCACTGCCGCCGCGCAAAATCACCGCGTTGCCGGACTTGATGGCCAGGCCGGCGGCGTCAACTGTGACGTTGGGCCGCGCCTCATAGATCATGCCGACCACACCCATGGGCACGCGGATCTGACGCAATTGCAGTCCGTTTGGCAAGGTCGAACCGCGGACTACCTGGCCCACCGGGTCCGGCAGCGCAATCAGCTCACGCAAGGCGGCAGCGACCTGTTCGACCCGCTGTTGGTCCAGCCTGAGGCGATCCAGCAGAGCCTCGCTTAGCCCGCCTTGACGACCCTTCGCCAGGTCCTTGGCGTTCTCTTCGATGATGACTGACGCCTGGTCAACCAAGGCCTGAGCCATGGTCTCCAAGGCTTCGTCCTTTGCCCGCCTCGAGGCCACCGCCAAGACGCGAGCCGCTTCCCGGCTGCGCCGAGCAATGGCTTCAACCTGCTCAACAATGTCCTGGTCAATGTCTGCGATAGGGCCGGCAAAGTCTGGCTGTGTCATGGCCCCAACCCTACGCGAATCCGCGAGACACTATGTGGTGATTGGCTGGGTTGGTTGGGTGGTTGGACAATAGTGGCGGCGGGGCTGGTGCCCCGCCGCCTTCAAGTCGAAGAGTTTTGAAAGGACTCGACTCATGGATCATCGTACCTATGTTGGTTTGGACGTTCACGCTTCTTCGAT
>WQXJ01000082.1 GCA_009784895.1 Micrococcales bacterium
ACCCATGTAAACCGAGCCGGTTTCGATGTTCCGCAGGTTCACCGTGACCGTATACGAATCGGTGCCGTTGGCCTGGACCTTGCCAGGGTCAGGGTTGGACCCCGTCTTGGCTACGGTCCACCATGATTTCTCCGCCACTGGCGCGTCATTGGTGTAAGCAATCTTCTTGGCTTCAGCTGAGTAGTAGCTGGTCGAACCGACATCGAACCTGGCTTTGACATCGTAACCATCCAGGTCACTGGCTGGTGACGCGTAATACGAGTAACCCAAAACCGTGGCCGTGCCGTCACCGGTAGAGGTGTGGCATTTGATGGCTGGACCGTTCAAGGCGTTATCCCATAGTGGCCCGTTAGCCAGGCCAGAGGTTGCCTCAGCCCACAACAGGTGGAAGCAAACCGGCTGGCCATCGATCGGGTTGCCGTATTGGTCTTGGACGGTGACCTTGGCCCAACGTGACTGGGTGCCATTGGCCCTGGCCGCACCAGACTCTGTCGTCAAAGAATCGACCGTTTTCTGTGGGTCTACCGGACCGGCCACGAACACTGCTGTTTTCGGTGACTGGGCCACTTCATCGCCGGCAGCCGTGCCACCCAGGTAACCGTGCACCGTGACAGTGCCCGCCACCGTTGAGGCGAAATCGCAAGTGGCGATACCTGAAGGATTGGACGTTGCGGAGCAGGTCGAATCAGCCAGGCCAACCGGGTTGAAGGTGAAGAACACATCCTGACCGCCCACCGGGTTGTCACTGTCATCCCTGACCAGGATTTGAGCAGTATGGACCTGGACCCCGTTGGCCACTTTGGTGCCAGTCGTGGTGATCGACAAGACCGACTTGGTCTTGCTGGCCACGCCGCTGCGCCACCAGACGTGCGCCTCGGCGTTGGTCCGCAGCACAGGACCAGTCACGGTTGGGGCTGAGGCCTGGCGGATGGTCGCGATGGACTCATCACTCGCAGTTATGCGGCCCCTGACCACAAAGGCGTCATCCGCCCCGCCCTGGGCAGCCGTCTGCGAGACCACCGTTAAGGTGGCAATCCCACCGACCGTTGTCCTGGTGACAACCACCCCTGGGCCGCCAGTCGTATCAGCCGCACCGCCAACGCCCCTGGCGGTGACATCCTGCGGGACTGTGAAGGCAACTTCAGTGCCGTCTTCGACCGGGAAACCGTTAGCGTCGTAGACCCTGGCCTCGACCACCTGGTCGGTGCCAACTTCCTGCGAAACCCCCGGCTCAACCAACCAAGACATGGGGCCCGCTGCCGGCCCGGAAGTGAACTTGAGCGTCGCCATCGGCGCCATCGTTTCGATGGTCCCCCAATCCCCGGTTTCCTCCATGACCTGGACGGGGAAGGAGAAGGTGCCGGGCGAAGTCGACTTGACATAGAAGGTGTACATGCCCCAGGCGTCACGCAGCGGCGTGCCGGTCTGGTTCGGGTTGGCCGTAGTTGTCGACAACTCTGGCAGACCGGACAGATCCAACCTGACCGAAGCGTGAGGCACCAGAATGTTGGCAGCCGAACGGATCTCCAGCGTGATGGCGTAAGTACCACCACCGGCACCAGCCACAACCTTGGTGGCCGGATCGGTTGGATCAGGCGACACTGTCCACTTCGAGTTGGCCAGCGACGGCGGCCCGGACTGGAAGGCTACTTGCCGGGTGTTGTTCGGGTCAGGAATCTTGTTAGCGCCACTAGTCGCAGTCACATCGAAGGTGCCGGGCACTTTCGAACGGATTTCGGCAATGAACAGACCGTCCTCGGTGCACCAGGCCGGGGCCGTAGCCGCCGAGGCATCACAAGTCACCCCGTCTACCGATGCAGCGGACTCGATTGATCCAAACCAAGGACCGGGAATGGTCAACAAACCCGGATCCACCACCAACTGGACAGCTTCACCGGTAACCCCATTGCCAAACTGGTCAACCAGTTTGACGGTGGCGGTATGGAAATGAGCTGGCAGCCCAGTGGCCAGAACCGAGTTGTCACTCACCTCGAAGGTTGACTTGGTGTAATCAACCTGACCGGCCACAAATGTGACCTGCTTGGCCGAACCGGTCACATACAGCGACTCGACGTTTGCAACCATGCCGCGTACGTCATAAGTGCCGGCCTTCTGCCGAGTGAAGCAGACATTGGAGGCCTGACCACCTGAAGTGTCCTTCCAGGCGCCAACCTGCCAAGGATCAGAACTGCCAGCTAGGCGATACTCCAGATATGTCCGGATCGGTGCGGCAGCATCGTCAACCAAGTTGCCGGACGCATCCAACACCTCGATATCAGCGCAATGGGATTCGACTCCAGCTTCCTTACCACCCGTGGTGGTTACTTCAAACGTCGATTGATCCGGGCCGCCGGCCTTGAACCGGGCCACGGCTGGGGCGCCATTCACGCCGTCCCGCCAGATTGGCGCGGCGTTGATGGTAGCGGTCACGTCATAGTTGCCAGCCCTGGTCGAAACCAGGTTCAGTTCAGCGATGCCGTCAAGCAAACCGGTCGAACCAGTTGGAACTGTGACGCTGGCTGGGCCAGGCTGGTCGCTACCACCAGGACCGGTGCCCTTGGCAGTGACATTGGCTGGAATAGTGAAAACTACGTCTTGACCAGAGACCAGGTTGCCGGTGCTGTTCAGACCAAAGCAGTCACGCACCTCAGCGGTGATCTTCTGCGTGTCCGTACCGTTAGCGAACGATGCGATACCGGCATCGGTTAGCTTCGAGTTGGTGGCGCAAGCCGGACCGGCCACAAACGCAATTGATCCCGATGTCACTGCCGGTGGGGTCTGGACTGGTACCGGCGCGTTCAGACCAAGCGCTTCGCCGCCAACCAACACTTTGACAGTCCAGGTTCCCTTTAGCGTTGAGGTGATTGTCTTCGTGGCGGTACCGTCAGTGCCAGCCGTCAGGCCGGTGCCACCAGAAATCACTGGCTGACCTGCGGCCACGGCCGGGCTCAAACTGATCGAGGCCCCACCACCATTGACCGGGTGGCCAGCTGCGTCATTCAAGTAGGCCTTCACCGTGTAATAGTCGCTGCCGTTGGCGACCGCGTCGCCGGTGGCTGGGTCGGTTTGTTCGACCGTGAAATATGACTTTGTCGGGTCAACCACATTCAGGGTGTATTTCAGGTACTTCTGATGCTGGACATCGGTCATTTGAGCGCCCGGCGCTGTGCCGTTACTGGCCCTGACTGCGAAACCGTCCCCAGTCGAGGGATAGATCGAAGCGGCGTTCACCTCAACCACACCGTTGGTGCCAGAGGTGCCGCAGATCGATGGGACGGCGCCATACAGCCCAGGAGCGTTGACACCAGCGCTGTTGCCGTCGTCCCAGCGCGGTCCGGCCGGGTTGGCCGGCGGCGTGGGATGGGCATACATCAGGTTGAAGCAGACGTTTGGCACGCCACTAATCGTGTTGCCCTTTGAGTCTTGGACCGTCACGCGGGCCCAACCCAGATCCCAACCATCGGCGGCGCTGGCGGCAGATTTAGTCTCTAGTGAATTCAGTGTCTTGGCCCAATCGACTGGGCCGGCCACGAACTCGGCTGTCTTGGGTGAATCAGTCACCTCGTTCAAGGCCGCCGCTGCACTACCCAGGTAGCCGTGCACTGTGACAGTGCCAGCCACTGTCGAGGTGAAGTCGCATGTGGCAACACCAGCCGCGTTAGACACCGCGGTGCAGTAACTTGGGCTGGCACCTACCGGGTTGAAAGTGAAGAACACGTCTTGCCCGTCAACCAGGTTGTTCATATCGTCCTTGACCAACACTTGAGCAGTATGGAACTCGGTCCCATCAGCCGCTTTGTTGCCAGTAGTGGTAATCGACAGGACAGAGTTCTTAGCTGACCCTTGCCCAGCGACAAACTCCAATGTGGCTAGTGGCGCGATCTGCTCAATATTGGCCCAAGACCCGTTAGACAACTGGACCTGCACCGGGAAGGTGTAAGTGCCCGGTGTGGTGGCTTTGACATGGAAGGTGAACACACCCCACTGGTCGATCGTTGGCGTGCCAGTCACCTGTGGCATCGACTCGTTAGCCGTGACAATCCCATCGACGGCCGGATCAGATAGGTCCAGACGAACCGAAGCCCCATCCTTCAAAATCCCATACAGTGACCTGACCTCAATGCTGATGGCATAAGTGTCAGAAGTCCCAGCCACCACTTTGGTTGAAGCAGCTGTCGGGTCTGGTGTCACAGTCCACCTAGATTTTGACGGGTCAACGTCACCAGCCGTAAACGACACTTGCCGCACGTTCGTGTCATTAGCAGGAATCTGAGCGCCACCCACTGTCATAGTCGCACCGACCGGGAACGTACCTGGTTCCTCAGAACGGATCTGAACTTGAACAAACCCATCTTCCGTGCACCAGGCAGCTGTCGAGGTGGCCGCTTCACACGTGGTCACGTCGATAGTCGCAGCCGCCTTGTCAGCTTCGAACCACGGACCGGGTACGGTAGCTGATCCTTGAGCGACAGTGAACGTCACACCCTGACTCTTAACACCGTTCCCATACGTGTCGACTAAATGGACCGTGGCGGTATGGAAATTCGAGGCATCCCCTAGGGCTAACACCGGGTCACGTGAAACTACGAATGTTGACTTAGACAAATCCACATCCCCAGCCACAAACGTGACCTGCCTAGCCGAACCAGTCACATAGGTTGATTCTTTAGACGCCACCCAACCACGCACATCATAGGTGCCAGCTTTGGTTTGAGTGAAACAAACATCCGACGCTATCCCGTTCACAGTCATCTTCGATGGACCATCTAACCAAGTCGAAGTGCCAACCAGTTTATACTGCAACACCGCAGTCGTCTGTTTACTAGTTTCAGTGATCAACAGGTCACCAGAATCGTAGATACTAATATCAGCGCAATGATATTCTGTCCCGACTTGCTTATCCCCACTAGTGGTTACTTCGAATGTTGAATATTCGATAGTCCCGGTTTG
>WQXJ01000083.1 GCA_009784895.1 Micrococcales bacterium
GCGTTGATCACGACCGGCGAATTGGTGGCGCTGAAGGCATGGGCCCGGCCCGATGCCGTCCAGTTGCCATCAGCGGTAGTCGTCACGGAGGCGGTGTTGTAGGAAGGCAGCGTCGAAGAGACGTTGGTCAACTGGTAGTCGAACTTCGAGCCGACCCCACCCAGGGTCCTGGCCTCGAGTTTGACAGTACCGGTGGCCACCCCCAGACCGAAGTCCTCCACCTCACCAACAGCCAGCCAGGGACGAGAGTTCCAAGCCGCATTGTTGCGGGCCGGCTGTTCGGTGGTGTTCAAGGAGGGGCCGGTCCAGGCATGGGCCGTGGTCGGGTTCAAACCCGCCCGAGCCCTGAAAAAGGTCTGCTGCAACCCGCCGCTGGGCAGCTGAGTTGGCACCGTGTATTGGCCGTAAACATAGCCGCTGCCATCCGGTGTGGCATTAGACGCACTGGTACCCAAAACCAGATTGGTGAAAGTGGTGCCGGCAGTGCCGCCACCACCCAGTGGCGCAATCCAACCCTTGACGAAACCACTGGCCTGGCTGGCGCCGGTCAGCTTGGCTCGCAGGTCATAGGTCCGGCCCACAGCCAGGATTTGGTCCTGCAGAGGCACCCACGGGCTGGAAGCCGCACCAGAATCGCGAACCTCGATACCGTCATCGGAGGCATGATAATCCGCCCTGGCAACGGGATTGCCATCGGCATACCAGCCCGGCGCCGCCCCCAAGTACAGCTCCCCGCCAGAAACCTTGGGAAACGCCATCGGGCCACTGACAGACCGAGTGGTCAAATAGCTGTTCGGGGCATCGCCGTATGACGCGACCGTGGACAGGCCAAAGTCCGCCACAGCCACCTCTTCGTCAGTTAGGGCGGCAATCTGGGTGACAATGTTGGCGCCGGTTTCAGTGAAAACGTTGTCGTTGGTAACGCCGGTCGACGGGTCAATACCGTCCAGGCGCGAGCCAACGCAGGGGCCGGCATAACCGGAGGGTTGGACCGTGCCAGAACAGCGCGGCGTGACCACGTCGATGCTGCCGGGAACGATAGAGCCGGTGGCCGCTTCGACTTTCTGTGAATAGCCGGCGGCGTAGGTTTGCGAGGCGTTGACACCGTTGATAACCGGCTGCTTGACCCTGACGTTCCAAACCACTTTGCCATCGGCGTCCCAGTCGCCCACCAAGAACCTGTAGCTACCAGACTCGTTGGTGGTGGTTGTGGCAACCGCCCTGGACGAGTTGGACTTGTAAAGCTCTATCTCCGCACCAACAACGGGCTGGGTTTTCTCATCGTCACTGATCTGGCCATCGCCATCAGCGTCGACCCAGACGTTGCCGCGAACCAGTTTGGGCGTCGCGGCGCTGGAAAGAAAGCCATTCGAAGGAATGTTCCAACCGGTGAAAGAGGCCACACCGGTCATCGTGTCAATCCGGACCGTTGGCGCCTCGCCGACTTGCACCCAGCCGGTGGTGTACAAACCACCCGGCGCCCAGGCCAAGGAAAGCCCAACCATGTACCACGAATTGGAGTCCAGTCCGTTGTTGACCAGGCGCAGCACCTTTTCGAAATACCAGGTCGCGCCGGCCGCCCCTGGGGTGATCTTGACCAGCCACTTCTCTGCGTCCTGGATATAGACCTGATAGAAACTGCCTTCGGCGTCGATGGCCATGCCGGCGCCCGGGTGCCAGTCGAAATAGGAGGAGGTGCCAAGCCAGTCTCCTGGGGTCTTGGGTGCAATCGCGCCGGACAGGCGGCAGCTCATTTCGTTGCCTGCACTGGGCGGGGTGCAGATTTGGTAACGGGCGTTACCGGTGCCGTTGTTCCTGATCGTGGTCAGCACCGTGGGGGTGAAAATGATCTGGCCGCTGCCCCGGACAACTGCGCCTCCACTCCACCATCCGTCTTGGCCGCCGTAAGTGTTGGCGGGGATGCAGAATTCCTTGGCGGTGTTGGAGCCGGGCGTCAGCCGCTTGACCGCGTTGAAGCCAGCGCGGCAGCCTGTAGTACGGCCCGCCTCCCAAGCCCAGATGACCAGGGGCCGGCCTGGCTGGGTGTAGTCCGGCCCAACCGCCAGTTTCCTCATTTCGTCATCGGACATGTTGCCGTCGGTGCCGTTGCCCTTGGCCAACTCGAACTGATTGGAGGCAGGAGTGTTGTCGGTTTCCGGGTTGCTGATTACGCGAATGTGGCCGGTAGTGGCCTCGTAGAGCCAGTCTCTCTCTAACTGGGAGATGGCCACTTGCCAATTGATGGTGCCGTCGGCTGCGTAGGCGTCTTGGGCGGACATCCAGGTTTGGGCCAGGGAGAAACCTCCAACGCCAATGGCGGTGGCCACCAGCCAGGCGGTCAGCCTGGTTAGGCGTCGAAAGCGCCTGCCGCCCTGAGTTGGGACTAGGAGGGTATTGGTTGTGTTGGTGTTCATTTGTGATCCTTGAACTAGGTGCTGCTTTTGCCAGGAATCGGGCCCTAGACTGGCGGGTCTATTGGCGGGTCTATAGGCGGACCGATGGCGCTGATGGTGTGGGGCGTTGCGTTGCGCTGTGCATGGCTGCGGTGCAGTGCGGTGCGCTTGGCAGGGCCGCGACGTGGTGTTGAGCCGAGGCTGCGGCGCGGCGCGGTGAGCGGGCCGCAGTGAGATGCGTTGAGCCGAGGCCGCTGCGCGGTGCGGTGCACTGTGCAGGCTGCGGCGCAATGCGCTGGGCCCGGGCCGCGGCGCGGTGCGCGGCGGGTGGCGCTAAGTCACGCCGTTTCGAGTGCTAAAGGGGCCCAATATGGCCTGGGAAGCAAAGAACTCCCCGCCTTTGTGGCGCTTTGAGGCCTTGCCCATTGGCAAGAGCCCGGCGCGCACACCAACCACTTTCGAGTCGACAGGGCGACCGTTCGATCCCGAAGGCGAGGCTTACCTTCTGCATAATTTTGCTCCATTTCGGCTATCACCTAAGGCGGGCGACAACGCTCAAGAAGCTACCAATCTGGCCGACTCTGCATTTGGGCCATGGGTGCTACTACGCAGTCAGGTCGGTGAGTAGAATCCACAGTTCAGGTGGGGTTTTGTGGGTGGTGGCGGGTGCGATTTGCGCCGGTAGTCTTCCCGCGGGGGTTGTCCGATGTCGTGGTCTCTTGCTCTGGACTGCGCCATGACATGGGCTGTGTACTGCCTCAACACCTGGAGCGGCCCGTCGGTGCTGACCTAGGCGGGCTTAATTGGTGGCGTCAAATTGAGGATTTCTACGCGCCTGGCGCATGTGGGTAAAAACCCACTTGACCTGGGGCTAAATGTGACCTAGCTCACAGCTGCGGCGATGTCGCGGCGATAGTGAGAGCCGGTTAGCTTGATCAACTTGGCGGCCTGGTAGGCCTTCTCCCGGGCCTGGGTCAAATCAGCGCCGGTCGCTACCACATTGAGGACCCTGCCCCCGGCGCTAACCAAACGGCCGTCGGAACCAATTGCGGTGCCAGCGTGGAAGACGGAGACACCGGGGATTTGCTCGGCCTGGTCTAGGCCCGTGATGGGAAGGCCTGTTACCGGAGAATCAGGGTAGCCCTTCGAGGCCACCACGACACAGATGGCTGCCCCTTCCGACCAGCGCAGCGGCGGGAGATCGGCCAGGCGCTCATTGGCGGCGGCCAACAGCAAGTCAGACAGGGGGGTCTGCAAACGAGCTAGCACCACTTGGGCCTCCGGGTCACCAAAACGGACGTTGAATTCGACCACTTTGAGGCCCTTGGTGGTCAAGGCCAGGCCGCAGTAAAGCAGCCCAGAGAAAGGCAGATCACGTTTGGCCATTTCCCTAATGGTGGGGTAGGCCACCTGGTTCAGCACTTGGGCTGTCAGATCCGGTGGCGCCCAAGGCAATGGCGAATAAGCGCCCATACCACCGGTGTTTGGTCCCTTGTCACCGTCGAGGGCTCGTTTGAAATCCTGCGCCGGGGCCAAGGGCACAACCGTATGCCCGTCAGTTACGCAGAACAACGACACCTCTGGGCCGTCCAGGAATTCCTCCACCAGGGCCGGGCGCTGACGGTTGATGATGGTCTGGGCATGGTTCCTGGCCACGTCCCTGTCCTCGGTCACCACCACACCCTTACCAGCCGCCAGGCCGTCATCCTTCACCACGAAAGGTGGGCCAAACTGGTCGAGCGCCTCTACTACCTGGTCAATAGAGGTAGCGGGCAGCGCTTGGGCTGTTGGCACACCGGCGGCCTGCATCACTTCTTTGGCGAAGGTTTTCGATCCTTCGAGATTGGCGGCGGCCAAGGTTGGTCCAAAGCAGGCAATCCCGGCCTGCCGCAGGGCGTCGCCAACCCCTGCCACTAACGGGGCTTCAGGCCCAACCACAACCAGGCGCGAACCCAGTCTGGTCGCCAGATCGACTACTTGCTGGCCGTCTTGCGCGTCGATTTGGTGCAACTGGGCATAGCGAGCCATACCCGGGTTACCAGGTGCGGCGTCAAGTTGGTTGGCCTCTTGTTGGGCCATGGCCCTTACTAGTGCGTCTTCGCGTCCGCCGGAACCGATCACCAGAATCTTCACGGCTCACAAGCCTAGCCGCCCCCCTTTGCGGCGAGACCGAGGTTGGGCGCACAGTCAATTCTGCGAAACCTCGGTGTCGCCGCAGAGGGGCCGGTCAGGCCTGGGCCAGCCGCGTCGCTTAAGTAAACCGATGCCGGCCCGCACCGTTGTGACTAGGGGCGAGGGCCGGCATCGGACACTCAAGCCTTAGCGCCAAGCCAAGGCGATTAACAGAC
>WQXJ01000084.1 GCA_009784895.1 Micrococcales bacterium
CGGCAGCACAGTCCCGTCGCTTCAGGAACAAGCGAACCAAGTGGCTTCAGCCCTCCAAGGGCTTGCCACCGACCCGGTGGCTCTTGTTTCGGGCCAGGCCAGTGACGAGTTGCGCGACAAGGTCGCGGAGTTCTTTGTGCCGGGATCGAAAGTGAGTCCGGACGTCAAGTCGTGGGCACCTGATGGTCCTAACAAGGGCACTATGGTTGTCACCGTGGAACCGCCTGACCAGGAGCCACAGGAAATCACTATTGTCGTCATTATCGAAGACTCGGACTGGAAGATCTCTGACATTGTCCCGGAGGAACCGCCTGCTTCGCCGAGCGATCCCCCCTTGACCGATCCCAAAGAACTCTACGAGGAAGTGTTCTCGCAGTACCGCATTGCCATCGCGAACGATTTCTACAGAGACGACTTCGACGGAGACCATGTTACTGGTACATTCCTTGCCGGCGAGTTATTGATGGCATCTGGCTACGATGATCCGTCGGAATTCTGTGTCTACTTTGCGTATTTCGACATTGATGACAATGGGGTTCCCGAACTGCTGATCGGGGCCGAAAACCCTGGTCTCCAGGGCTTGATCGTCAAATATGATTTGTTTAGCTGGGCCGATGGGGAAGTGTATCGTCCGCTGGGCGACGATTACCTTGGGGATCGAACACATTTCACGATTCACGATGGAGGGGTAATAGCGGTATCTGCGAGCGGCGGCTGGCAGACGCATGGCTGGTCTTTTTACACGATCTCCGAGGACGGCCGCTCGTCAGTTCTGCTGGACTATGTCCACGAGGAGGGCACGGAGCACTCTAGGGGGTTGGACTGGGAAGAGGTGATTTCCGAGGAGGAGTTTTTGGCGATCGTGAGGAACCACACTGGCCAGGATCCTTGGGAGTTGACCGACGATTTCACATTCGACTGGACTGAGCTGACCGCAGTCGGCTGACATAAAAAGCAATGGCGGGGACCAAAAGGAAGGTGGGCGTTAGGCACAGCCCAACTCCAATATGCCGCTACCAGTAGTATTCCCATGGGCTGGACGATGCGACCAACGTGGTCGCCAGTATTAGGAAAAGCAGGAATCCAACAATGCAGATGACCCCGATCACAACAGATGGTGTGTATTTCTTGGACGCAGCAACAGCTCCTATGCCAAGCCCGCCCGCGAAAAGTGCGAAAACGATTGATACCCAGCCCCAGAACTGGAAACGGTAGATGAACTCGTCCGGGACGTAGCGCCAGTAGTAGGAGGTGTAGTAGTTCCTAGCGTAGGCGCCAATGAAATACGCCGCCATTGATACGAACAGGTTCGCCAAACCACTGATGCTGATTCCAAAGGCTGGCCGGAGAGGGCGTACTAACTGCGGCACCAACTGGCCAGGCAAGGGGCCGGAGGCCGGGGGCCGGAAGCTCGGAAGGAGAGCCGCTGGCTGTTCCGGTGGCCGGCCGGGGGCCGATGGCGCAGCGCGAGGGAGGTAGTACGATTCGCCCAACACCGGCGGGAGTGCGACATCGGTGGCAACTTCGGTCTTGTATTCCACTGGCTGCCTCGGCGCCGGTCCTGATGGCTCTATATGCCCGCTGTCAGCGGTCGTGCGACGGGGCGGTGCAAGGCGGGTCATGTCCGGGTCGTCGATCAGTTCTGGGCCTTGATTACCATTGACTCCGGCGGGCAACAGAGAAGGTGGTGCTTCGGGGCCAGCGGTAGTGGGCTGGTCCGGCCCGTCCGGTGCGACGGCCCCCAGGGACATGGGGATCGCCTCTACGGCGTTGTCGAACAGGTCTCCACCGCAACCAATGCAGAAGCGGTGCCCCGGGGTAACCGCTTTTCCACACTCCGGGCAGAATCGGGTTTCACCAGGATCCACTGTCGTCACCGTCCTCGAAAATGGGTGATTGTCTCCGTCGCCGATCCTGCCAGGATGTGGCTCCAGCGAAAATGGGGACTACTCCCCATCGGCGACCGAAGGTCACAATGACGCGACCGGGTATGGCTGTTTTTCTGCCATCAGTGCTCACCACACGAGCGGCTCGCCAGCACGCGTCTTTTCGACAGCAAGCTCAAAGCCAACCCATCCGTATGACATGAACTCCTGTCGCTTGTTACCGCTGGTCAGGCCCATGAAGATGGCTGGGACTGCTGGCTGGACGCCCCACATAAACAGCTCGCTGGTGTAGGTCACCCAGGTTTCAAATACTGGGTCGGCTAGCTTGTCAAGGGCGGCCTGGCTGACACCGGCGTTCTTGGCGGTTGTGGCAATCTGCCCGTCTGAGCGGGTGTCTTGGCCTTCTGTTGGCTGGGCATCAAACATGGCCATGACGAAGGGCAGGAAGTTGGCCGGATCATGTTTGGCCACGGCGGCGGCGGCCATGGCGGCACGGGTCGAAAAGCGGTCGGCGTTATGGGATCCGTCCCCCAGAGCAACGATGTGATACTCAAGCTGGATCTGGCCGTCTTGGGCTAGGCTTGACAGCTCCTTTTCGAACTGCTTTTCGAAGTTGCCGCACGAATGACTCATGAAGTCGGTGTAGATAGCGACAGTGACCACGTCGTCGCCTTCAGCTGCCGGTCCGCCGGGTACAAGGTCCGTGCCCAGTAAGATGCCGCCATACTCCAACGCCCCCAAAGGTGTAACGGGCAGGCCGGCCAGCCTGCTGTCCTGGCTGACCATATTTGAAGGGCTGCCCCAGGTGACAATGGCAGCGAACACTGCTACAGCCAGCACCGCCGCCACCAGGGGGGCAGCGACCACTGTCTTGCGCCGGCGCAGAGGCGGTTGGGGGCTGCGCTTCGCGGGCGATGCGCCAAATGTGTCCAGGTCGTCTGGTTCCTTGTCTTCGCAAGATAGTGTTTCTCCGGTGTCTTCATCAGGCGGGTCGGTTGCATGGTGACGGCCGGGCTGGATGATAGTTTGGGCCAACTCGGTATTGCCGACGTCGATTAGCTCGGCAGGTTCGGCTTGATCGGTGGGGCCGATTCGCAGGTCGGGGTCGGTCAGCCGGGGGCGCGCGGGCGCGCAACTGTCGCGTCATCGTCATTGTGAGCTGGCGACACCGGATCGATTTCGTCTTGGATAACCATCTGGGCGATATCTATGGCGAGCCCAGCCTGGACCTGCTGTCATGCCCTGCCAAAGGCGAGAGCAGTGGCGTAACGACGCTCAGGGTCTTTGGCCATCGCCACGGCTAAGACTCGTTCCAGGCTGTCAGGGCAATCGGCCCGACCTATTGGAGGCAACTGGTCCTGTTCGATCCGTCCATTTGAGCTGTGGGTGTGTTGTCCCCGCCGGGAACCTCAAGCGGCGCCCGCCCAGTAAGCAACGAGTAGATAGTTGCGGCCAGGCCCCAGACATCACTTTGCGGACCGGCCCACGGTGGCGCAGCAAATGCCTCGGGCGCTGACCAGGGCACCGACACGCCCTCCACCCCGTCAGCGGCTTGTTGGACCGGCGCGTCGATACCGAAATCTGCCAGTGCTGTATTGCCATACTGGGTCACAAGGATGTTGGCTGGTTTGATGTCCCGGTGTAGTACACCGGCGCGGTGGGCGGTTTCGGCCGCACCTGCGATCTCTACCCCGATCTGCAACACTTCGCTAACCGAACGGCGGATGGTTCGCGAACCGGAGTTCAGCGATGATCTGGGGCAGTGCTCCATGGCCAGGTAAGGTCGACCGTAATCGGTCAAACCGCTGCCAAAGACCGTCACAACGTGTGGGTGGGCCGAAAGCTCAGCCACCGTGTCCGCCTCGACCCGTAGCCGCTCAACCGCTTCGTGACTAACGGCCTTAGCGGTAAGAAACTTTTAGTGCGGTCTTTCGCCTGGGACTGTCCTGCTGGTAGAGGAAGACCTCGGCAAATCCGCCTCGCCCAAGCGACTGGATCGGCTCGAAACCCTGGATTCGCCGGGCGGTTGGGGCAGGTGACGCGGCTGGCACAGAACCTACCTCTTCGCTGCGACTATGGGACTACGCGATGGGCTGAAGAGCCCGCCCGAGCAGGCATCGCCAACGGCTAGACCGATTGTAGCCAAGTGGAGCCGTTGAGCTTCGGTGGCCGGTCTACCAAGACTGCGCCATACCCGGGCCGCGCGGGGCCAGCCTTTGCGCATGTTTGCTCGCGTAAGTGCGGCGCGTTGAGACCTGGTTCGATGCGCCCGGAAGTGGAACGGTCTGGTGAATGGCATCTGGACTACGGTATTGCATGTGCAGTGTCGTGTGGCAAGCCCTGAGCCAAAGAGAAAAGTGATCGACAGCCGCAAGGCAGGATTTTTGCCTTTCCCCAACCCCATCCAGGGTGACGGCGACGGCGTCCTGGGCAAAGGCGGCCACTCGGAGAACGGCATCGGAACTGGTTTCGGGTGTCTTGGCCGATGGCGTTGGGTCGCCGCTTGGCGAGGACTGGCCGTGTGTTACTGAGACGAGGATCATCGTGAAGACAACTAGGACCTTTCTTTCAGCCGGAGCGGCTTTGACACTGGTGCTGTGCCTGGTGGCCTGCGGCAGCAATGCTCCGTCTCAGGAACAGGCCAAGCAGGTGGCTGCCGCCCTTGAAGGACTCGCAACCGACCCTGTGGCGCTTGTTTCGAGCAAGGCCAGTGCCGAGGCGCGTGACCAGGTCGCGCAGCTGTTTGTACCTGGCTCGAAGGTGAGCCCGGACGTGGGGTCGTGGGCACCTGATGGTCCTGACAAGGGCACCATGGTTGTC
>WQXJ01000085.1 GCA_009784895.1 Micrococcales bacterium
AAAACCAGTTTGGCGCCGCCGCGCCTGGCGTAGGCCGCCTGCGAGACCCGATAGGCCACCACCACCTGGTCGGTATTGGCCACCCGCGCGCCCCGCCGCAGCAGCCGCACCCAGAGCAAGTAGTCCTCCAGCCGGTCAAGGCGCGGGTAACCACCAGCTTGCTCCACCAACTGTCGCCGAAAGACGACAGTTGGGTGGGCAAAGGGGTTGTGCAGGCGGGCGAATTGGCTGATTTCTGCTTGGCCGGTGGGATAGTTTCGCCCGATGCCGGCCTGCCGGGCTTGGTCAGTGAACTCCACCATCGCTCCGCCTACGAGGTCGAGCCCGGCTTGGAGCATTGGGATCTGGGTCGAAAAACGCTCCGGTAGGTTGACGTCATCGGCGTCACAGCGGGCCACAATCGAATGGCGACAGACCTTCAGGCCGGCGTTGAGGGCAGCCGAAATCCCTTGATTTGTGGCCAGCTGAAGGTGATCAACCTCCGGGCGGGCAGCCCACTGGTCAAGCACCGCAGCCAATTTAGGGCCCACCGGACCGTCTTGGACTACCACTATCTGGTCGGGGCGAAGCTGCTGGTCGTCAAGAGCCGAGCCAATGGCTTGGTCCAACCACTTGGCCCTATCGCCGTGGTAGACCGGCAATAGCACACTGAACGGTTCAAACCCCTTCACGGCCGGCGAGTTGTAACTAGCCAAGGCGGGCCACCTGTTGGCTTATCTCACCCAGGGCGCCCAACACCCTGGCAGTTGGCCGCGGCGGACGCTTGAGACCGTCTGCCAACCCCTTGACCAGCAGTTTGACGGCCTTGGGCCGCTCTTCAGCCTTGACCAATACGCGCCGCCAACCCCAAAGGCTGTAGGCCAAGTAGGCGGCGCCTTCAACCGGGCCAAAAACCCCGCCCCACCACAAAGTCCAGATCTTGTTGCGAACATCGAAGTAGAAGCGGTCGCCGGGGGAATCGGCCGCCCCGGCCGGGCGGGCGGTGTGGTGTTCTGAGACCGAATCCGGTACGAAAACGGCCTCCCCCCTTCGGCTGAGCCGGGCCGAATACTCAAAGTCATCATTCCAAATGAAATAGTCAGCTTTGGGTAGTCCAAATTGTTCGACGCACCGGGCCGACACCAGCATTGATACGAACGAGCCAGTCCTAATTGGCCTTGCCCCGATGGCCTTCGCCCGTTGCCAGCGTTTCCGGCCGGGCCACAAGCGGGTTCTGGGTGTGTTCATTGGATGGTCGCGACCGTCGGTCCATACCACCTTTGAGCAGGCCAGGGCCAACCGCCCGGGGTAGGCCTGCCAGGCCTGTTCGAGGGCTTGCAGGGCCCGTGGGGTGGGCACCGTGTCGTCGTCCATCAGCCAGATGGCCTCGGCCTGCATCGATAGTGTGGCGTGGGCCAAGCCGGCGGCAAACCCGCCGGCCCCACCGGTGTTGCGGGTCAGGGTGATGACAGTGGCGGCGACTGGATGGTTCGCGGCCACGGCGCCGCTGGCATCGCTTGAGGCGTTGTCGATAACCAGTACTGCGTCCGGCGGGCGGGTCTGAGCAGCCAAGGCGTCCAGCGTGTGGGTCAGCAGATCCTGGCGATTGTAGGCCACCACCAGGGCGATTATCCTCACGCTGCCTCGCCACCGGAGCTGGGTGATGCTTCTTTGACGAATTGCTGTGCCACCGGCCACGGATCGTCTTGGGCAGCCGGCCGGCCCCTTCGCCTCGATTCGACCCGGGCAGCCACGGCCGAGCGACTGGCGTTGGCTAGGTCGATCATGGCGCTACAGGCCCCAACAAAGGCTTTGGTCGAGGCGCCGGGTTCGACCTGGCCAAGATAGTAGGTGGTGGTGGCCGCCCGTGTGGCCTGGTCGGGATCCGAAGAGATTTGACGATCAATCGTTTCCATCAGCTGGTCCAGGCCGTCTGGGTCTAGGCGGGGCACGGTCTGCATCAGCCGGGTGGCGGCGGTAACCACACCTGGGGCGGTTGGCCTGGTCACTAGCATCGGCCGGTTGAACGGTAGAAAGTCGATGGCCAGTGATGACACGTCGCTGATCAGCAGGTCAGCCTTGGCCAGATCGACCATGGCGTCGCCACCTAGTGAGACCTGGTGTGAGTCGGGTTCTGGGCGGGCCGCCGCGGCTCGTTCGACCAACTGGCGCAAGGTTTGATCGGTTTCAGCGAACTCGGCCAGGCGCACCCCAGTGAGGGGATGGGGCCGGTAAACCAGGCGGTAGTCCCGGTGGGCCAGGATCCGCTCAACTATCGGCCGTCCCAGCGCTTGCAGCGAGCTGTAAGCGGCGGAGGGCACCCCACCCTCCCAGGTCGGGGCATAAAGCACGGTTCTGAGACCGGCGGCGTGGTCGTTCTGCTCTAGGTGGGTTGGAGTTAGGCCTGGGGTTTCGACCTGGGGGCGGCCAATGATGAGGCAGCGCCCGGCCGCGTCGAACCGAGGCAGATAAGTCTCCAGCCGGTCAATGGCGGCCTGGCCGGCGACAAAGGTGTAGTCGTAGGCCTTGGTCTGGTTCGAGATTGACACCACCTTGTCGCTGTCTCCATGCATGATCGAAACATGCACCAGGTTGGGGAAACGCAACATGAAGAAATTGCCGGAATTGTGGTTGACGTAAAGTACCAGCCGGATTGGCGAGCGGCTGATCAGGTCGTCGGCCGTGGCGTAGTGGCTCAAGGTGAAAGCCGGCAGGCCGCTATCCTGCCTGATTCGCCTGATGCAACGCGAGTCGGTGCCGAAGATGACTACTTTGTGCTTGAGGTGCAGTTGGCGCAAGGCGCCGTACCATGGCTCGATCTGGTACAGCCCCCTGACTGTGTCGGCGAAATAGACCACCACCTCAGCCTTGAGCGAGCGGCCCAGTAGCTTCTTGTCGTCGCCCAGGCCGTCGGGGAAGGACTTGGGTAGCAGACCAGACCGCCGGATGGCGCCCACCCCCAACGACAAGGCGCGGCGCTGCACCTTGGCCATGGTTTTAGACATATCGGCTGGCCTCCTCGATGAATCTCTTGGCGTAGCGGTCCGCCGGGATGTCACCAAGGTAATAGACCTTCAGCTCTTTTCGCTTTCCAGCTAGTGGATCGTCACCCAGCATTGCGCTAATCGCCATGGCCAGCGAACCTGGGCCGGTGGCTGCCTCGTCGCTTAAAGTGCGGGCGTCGATGACATATGAACCGCGAGCGACCGGGTTTTCCTCGACAAAGGCTTTGGGCGCCAGGCCCACAGCCACCATTGCGAACGGCTTTTCCGAGTACAGATAGTCCCCTACGACCGAAGAGACGTCACTGATCATGGCGTCAGAACGGTTGAAGCAGTCCATGACCGTCAGGTCTTTTTCGGCACTTTGGCCAAAGACATGTGGCCGGCCGTTTTGGGCCTGGTCACGGCGCAAGAGTTCGACCACGGCGTCACGGCTGGCGGCCGTGCGATGGTTCTTGGCCCAATATGGATGGGGCCGGAAAACCACCGTGCAGTCTCGTTCAAGCAGGGCCCGGACAATCTGTGGCGCCCAAGGCAAAGAGGTGTAGTCCGAATCGGCCGTGTTCCCAACCCAAGTCGGGGCGTACAACACCACAGGCGAAGCCATCTGGTTTGCCGGCGTCTTTGCCACCTCGACCTGGGCCACTTGTGGACGGCCCACAATGGTGAAGAAGTCTGGGGCGGTGGCCAATCCGGCCATAGCGAAACGGTCGATCGCAGCTTGGCCGGCCACGAAGTCTTTGTCGTAGGCCCTGAACACGGGCGAATAGGATGCCACCTTGTCGCTGTCGCCGTGATTTAGCTGAATGTGGTTGAGATGGGCGTAACGCAGCATGTGGTCGTTCAAAATGGCGGTGTTGACGTAGAAAACGGTTTTCAGCGACGGCGTCAACGCGTCCCCAACCACATCCAAACCAACCCGGTGCAAAACCGGCAGGCCCAAGGCAGTGGCTTCGTGGAAATTATCGGCTGTCCGGGTGATCAAAAAGAACGGCTTGTCCAGGGCTTTGAGCTGGTCTAACCACATCGTGACCTGGTGCAGCGAGCCGGGCGGGGCCTGCCAATGCAGAGCGAAGGAGGGGCCAAGCCGCTCCAGGGTCTTGGGCAAGCGGCCGTTAAACCGCAGCCGTTCAATCACAAAGATCGACATGTCTAGTCCGCTTAGTACCGCCACACCCAGCGCCACCAAGCCGGCCCAAAAGCAAAGCCAGGTCCACTGGTCAAAGGCGATCAAGGCCAAGGCCAGCCCAACGGCGACATTGTTGGTTGCGTAGACGGCGTTGCCGGTGACATGTACTTGGGTCCGGCTTTTTGTCCCCTCAAAACCCCAGGCGTAGGGGAAAGCCTGAGCGGCCAGTGCCCTGATTGAAGGCTCAGCCAAGACCGCCAAACCGATCAGCAGCAGCCCGGCCAGAACCAAACCCGGCAATTGATTCTGTGCCGCCACCAGCACGATGGCCGCCACCAGAGCCAGGCGGGCCAGGGCGTATTTGCTGGCTAGTTCCGCCCCGTTGAGGTTCATCTTGTTGCTGGCCAGGCCAAAACCGACGGCGCCCACCCAGGTCAGGCCAGCCATTGTCCAGACCACCCCACTAGGCCAATTCAATGCCACCCCGGCTAGGGCCAACAGCGCGCAAATCGACAAGGCAAAAGCCGGAATGCCTAGGACCCAGATCAGCCTGGACAGCGGCACG
>WQXJ01000086.1 GCA_009784895.1 Micrococcales bacterium
TACGATGATCCATGAGTCGAGTCCTTTCAAAACTCTTCGACTTGAAGGCGGCGGGGCACCAGCCCCGCCGCCACTATTGTCCAACCACCAAACCAACCCAGCCAATCACCACATAGTGTCTCGCGTGAAGGCAGTACGGCCTCGGCGGAAAGGGGGCAGACGGGTCATTTTTGCGGCCGGCGGAGGCTGCAGACCGGGACGAATCCTGGCCTGACATCTTGGCTGGACAGTGGCACGGTGAACCGACATCTGATAACCCGCGGCGCACCGGGTTCAAAGCCCGGCCCAAGCGCTACGCTGGTGAACAAAACCGACCACCAACTCAGAAGTAGGAGTGCCCTGTGGCCAGCATTGAACTAGTAATAGCCCGCGAAATCCTCGATTCCCGTGGCAATCCCACCGTCGAAGTCGAAGTTGGCCTGTCGGACGGCGCCTTCGCTCGGGCCGCCGTGCCCTCTGGCGCCTCGACTGGTGCTTTCGAGGCGGTTGAGAAGCGGGACGATGACGCCCCGCGTTACCTCGGCAAAGGCGTCGAGGCGGCCGTCGCGGCCGTCAACGGGGAAATCGCCGCCGAGGTTGATGGCATGGATGCAACCGACCAGCGGCTGGTTGACCAAGCCATGATCGACCTGGACGGGACGCCAAACAAGGGCCGCCTGGGTGCCAACGCCATCCTGGGCGTGTCACTCGCCACCGCCAAGGTCGCCGCTCAGTCAGACGCTCTGCCGTTGTTCCGCTACTTGGGTGGGCCAAACGCCCATGTCTTGCCCGTGCCCATGATGAACATTTTGAACGGCGGCTCACACGCCGATTCCAACGTCGACATTCAAGAATTCATGATTGCGCCGATTGGCGCTCCCTCATTCCGCGAAGCTCTGCGTTGGGGCGCAGAGGTCTACCACGCCCTGAAGTCAGTGCTGAAGGCCAAGGGCCTGTCCACCGGCCTGGGCGACGAGGGTGGCTTCGCGCCGAACCTGCCGTCCAACGCTGACGCTCTGGACGAGATCCTGGCCGCCATTGACAAAGCCGGTTTCAAGGCCGGCGTCGATGTGGCATTGGCACTGGACGTGGCCGCTACCGAGTTTTTCGAGGATGGCGCCTATCAGTTCGAGGGCAAGGCCCAGGACACCGATTTCATGGTCGACTACTACACCAAGTTGATCGCGGACTATCCCATGCTGTCCATGGAAGATCCGCTCAGCGAAGACGAGTGGGACGCCTGGAAGGCCCTGACCGCCGCCATTGGCGACAAGTGCCAAATCGTGGGCGATGACCTGTTCGTGACCAACCCCGAGCGCCTGGCCAAGGGGATTGAGACCGACACAGCCAATGCTCTGCTGGTCAAGCTCAACCAGATCGGCACCTTGACTGAGACCCTCGACGCGGTCGAAATGGCCCAGCGCAACAAGTTCGCAGCCATGGTTTCGCACCGTTCCGGTGAGACCGAGGACACCACCATTGCCGACCTGACCGTGGCAGTCAACGCTGGTCAAATCAAGACCGGCGCCCCGGCCCGTGGCGAGCGCATCAACAAGTACAACCAACTCCTCAGGATCGAAGAGCTGTTGGGCGACGCGGCGGTTTATGCCGGCAAGTCGGCCTTCCCGCGCTTCAAGGCCTGACCGCGGCCTAGGGGCGTGCCAGGCAGCACGCCCTGACGGCAACAATAGGGCTGGTTGCCGCGCTGGCTAGGTGGGGGCTTGATCCCGGCCGGGCCGGCGCGGCCGGGGCCTGCCAAGAGACAGGCCCATACGGGCGGACCGCCCGCGCCACCTGGGATGTGCCTCCGCGGGTGGCGCGGGTGGCTTTGTTTTGGGTGGCTTTGGGCTACCTGCCCGATGCCGCGCGTTGGACCTTTGGCTGTGGGTCCGGGCCTGGCAGTGTCAGGGTTCAGCTGTGCGGCCAGTTGGCTTGGTCGTACGCCGCGGCCTTGGCATGATTGAGCGGTGCGAACACCAAGGCCGGCGGCCCGGCGACCGCAGGGCGCCAAGCGCCTGAGGGTCCAGGCCCAGAAGATCGACGAGGCCCAACGGGCTGAGAAGGTCAAGGCCGGACGCCGGATGCGGATTGGCTTCCAGGTGGTGATTTTGGCCGTGGTGGCCACCATGGCGTTTGTGCTGGTTTTCCCCACCGCCCGGCTCTATTCAGCCCAGCAGGTCGAAAAGGCCCGGCTCGAAGCGGCCCTGGAGGCCGCCAAAGCTGAAGCCGAAGACCTTGAAGCCCAGCTAGCCCGCTGGCAGGATCCGGCGTTCATAAAGGCCCAAGCCCGCCAGCGGCTTTCATACATAATGCCGGGGGAAACCAGCTACCGCGTGGCTGACCCAGAAAACGCCCCCACCTTGCCGGCCGGCCCACCCAGCCCCAGTGTTGCGCCAGAACAGACCTTGAATCAGCAAGATGACGCCAAACCACCTTGGTATTCGCTGATGTGGGATTCGACCGTGGTGGCAGGTAAGCCTTGACCTCGGTCGCGTCGATCGACCAATTGGTGGTCCGCCGTCAGCCAACCTCGGTCAGCCCTGGTGATCTAGATCAGATGCGTCAACAACTGGGCCGTGAGGTCCGCGGTGTGGTCGAGGTGGCGGCCAGGTGCATATGCGGCGCGCCATTGGTGGCGCGCACGGCTCCACGGTTGGAAGATGGCAGCCCCTTTCCCACCACCTACTATCTGACTGAGCCTGGAGCTTGCGCCGGCATCGGGCGGCTGGAAAGCCAAGGTCTGATGGCGCAAATGAACGCTCAACTGGGCCAGGACCCCGCCCTGGCGGCGGCCCATCAAGCCGCCCATCGCGACTACCTGGCCCGGCGGCTCGAGCTAGGTCAAGTTCCCGAGATCGAGGGTGTTTCCGCTGGCGGCATGCCGGATCGGGTCAAGTGTCTGCATGTCTTGGCGGCGCATTCGCTGGCGGCGGGACCGGGCGTCAACCCGCTGGGCGACGCTACGCTGGTGGCGCTATCGCGTTGGTGGCGGCCAGATGTCTGCACCTGTCTTGGCGCCGATGGCGGCGACCGGCCTGGCGTGTCTGCTCCCCGCGGTGGCGGCAAACCCGCCGCTGACGGTGCCCAAGGCGGCGAGGGTGGCCTGGCTGGCTTTCGCGCGGGTGGCAGTTCAGGCGATGACGCAGATGGCCGCGATGACTAGGCCAGGGGTGGTCAGGGCCGCCGGGATTGATTGCGGCACCAACTCGATCCGGTTGTTGATCGCGGATGTCGATGTGGCTGCCGGGCGGTTGACCGACGTCACTCGACTGATGGAAGTGGTCCGGTTGGGTCAGGGCGTCGACCGGACCGGGCACTTCGCCCCCGAGGCCCTGGAACGGACGTTAGCTCAGGTCAAGCGGTTTGGCCGGCTGTGCCAGGAAGCCGGCGTGGGGCCGGTACGGTTTGTGGCGACATCGGCCACACGGGAGGCAGCCAACCGGGCGGTGCTGCTCGACGCTGTCCGCGCCGAGTTGGGGGTCGAAGTCAATGTGGTCGACGGTCTCGAAGAGGCCCATCTTTCCTTCACAGGGGCGCTCAGCGGCCTGGCCGGCCGCTGGCCGGGGCCGTTCTTGTGCGTTGACCTGGGCGGCGGGTCAACCGAGCTGGTCCTAGGCGTGGACGCACCGGTCCAAGCCCACTCCATGGACGTGGGCTGCGTCCGCCTGACCGAGCGGCACTTGCTGAACGACCCGCCAACCGAGGCGCAGGTCTTGGCAGCGGCGGCAGATGTCGACGTGGCCCTCGAGGCGGCGGCCAAGCAGGTCGACCTGGGCCAGACCGGCACCCTGGTGGGTCTGGCCGGGACCATTACCACCGTGACGGCCTTGGCCCTGGGGCTGGACCACTACGACCCGGCCAGGATCGACGGTGCGGCCCTGGGACTTGACCTGCTGCAGACGAGCTGCCGGCGATTGTGGCAGGCATCGCGGGCCGAGCGCGCCGCCTTCGGGTTCATGCATCCGGGCCGGGTCGACGTGATTGGTGGGGGTGCCGTGATCTGGTCGCGGGTGCTGGCCCATGTGTCTGATGCCGTCACCGGCCAAGGCGGGCATCTCGCCCAGGCTGTGACCTCAGAGCACGACATCTTGGACGGGATCACCCTTTCCGCCGCCAGTAGTTCGTCTGCTTGATCCGATGCCGCCAACACTGGGGCCGGCCCGCCCTCAGTCCGGGAGTAGCTCGAAGCGATTCGAGGTTGCCCGGCAAGCTGGGCAATGACCTCTTACCAGCCTCTTTGCCGCGAGACCGAGCTTTCGCATCAGTCCGCCGCCCCTGTCCGGTAGGTTTGATGACGCCTGGTGAGACGCCCCGGCGGCGGCCCGCCCCCGTGGCCCAATTGGCAGAGGCAGCCGGCTTAAAACCGGCACAGTGTGGGTTCGAGTCCCACCGGGGGTACCAGCGGTAATGCCTGGTCGCGGCGTTGGATGAATGCCAGGCAAGCTGCGGTGGCCAGGGTTTTGTCGCGCTTCATGGGATTGTCCTTTGTTCTCTGGGTCGGGTGGCTGGTGCCGGGGGCAGTCATCACCGGCTTTTCCCGACCGCTGTGGCTTTCCGGCGGCCCCTGTTCGGCGGTGAACTCGAACCGCTCCAGAGGCCCA
>WQXJ01000087.1 GCA_009784895.1 Micrococcales bacterium
GCCATTGTCCAGACCACCCCACTAGGCCAATTCAATGCCACCCCGGCTAGGGCCAACAGCGCGCAAATCGACAAGGCAAAAGCCGGAATGCCTAGGACCCAGATCAGCCTGGACAGCGGCACGTCCGGCATGGCATTACGCCAACTCACGGTCAACCGCCTCCACCCTCAGGCGGTGGGGTTGGGGTTGGTGTGGGGGTTGGTGTGGGGGTTGGGGTTGGGGTTGGCGGTTCGCTGGGCGGAGGCGGTGGCTGCGGGGTCGGTGACGCGGTTGGTGTTGGCGGTGCCTCGGTCGGTTCCTCACTTGGCGTTGGGCTTGGCTCAGATGGCTGAGTTGGTTCTGGCCGGTGTTGGGGCCGGGAGGGGAAATCCACCACCGGCATACCGTCCATGGCCACCCGCATTACTTTGAGCCACAACTCGGCCGGCGGGCCCCCGCCTTGGATAACCGCGTTCTGACCAAATGGGGTGATGGGCACGACCTCACCGTCCGGACCATTTTGGTAGTAGGCCACCGCCGTGGCCAGTTGTGGGGTGTATCCGCAAAACCAAGCCGATTGGTTGTTTTCCGAAGTGCCAGTCTTACCGGCCACCGGACGGCCCAAGTCGCCCACGACCCGGCCTGTGCCGTAGAGCACCACTCTCTCAAGGGCGTAGGTCAACTCGGCCATCGACTCGGCGCTGAAGACCCGTTCTGATTCCTGCTCGCCGGTGTAAACGGTCTTGCCGCTCGAGTCCACCGCGCTTTCGACAATGAAGGTGTCGTGGCGAACCCCTTGGGCGGCGAAAGTGGCGTAAACCCGAGCCATGTCCAATATGTGGGGGCTGGATGTGCCCAAAACGTTGGTCAGGTCGGAATCTAGCCCGGCGGTTTCAGCCGGCAGACCAGCATCGATCGCGGCTTGTTTAGTGGCTTCCCCGCCAACCTGCTCGTTTAGCTGGGCGTAAACGGTGTTGACCGAGCTCTGGGTGGCCTGGGCCAAGGTGATGTAGCCGTATTGGGCGTTGCCAGAGTTACGCACCGTCCAACCGCCAATGTCGATAGGCGAGCTGCCAGAAAAGGTCTCATCGAGGCTCATGCCTTTTTCCAAAGCCGCCGCCAAAGTGATCGGTTTGAAGGTTGATCCGGCCTGAGTTATATCTTGGGTGGCGGCGTTTTGCTGGCGTTTCATGTAATCCGGTCCGCCGTAAAGCATCCTGATAGCGCCGCTGTCAGGGTCAACTGAGGCGATGCCAATATGCAGGCCTTCCGGGCTGTCCTCGGGCAGGTCCGCCGCGGCCGCCACCATTGCGTCCTGCCAGGGTTTGTCTATCGTGGTGGTGATCTTGAGGCCACCGGCGTCAATCTCAGTTTCCGACATGGAACCTTGGGTTTGCAGCTCGTCGCGAACCATGCGCAGGAGATAACCTTGAGGGCCTCTGTAGAGGTCCGAGGCAGTGTATTCGATGAACTCCGGGAAGGTCAGCTGCGCCCGCTCGTTTGCAGTCAACTTGTCCATGGCGACCATGCCGTCCAAGACGTAGTTCCACCGTTCGGTCGCCATTTCGAGGTTTAGTTCTGGATCCCAGGCGGTTGGCGCCGGAATCAAGCCGGCAATTAGGGCCGCTTCAGACACAGTCAATTCCCCGGCCGGCTTGTTGAAATAAGCCAGGGCGGCCGTTTGGATGCCATAAGCGCCGCGACCATAGTAGATCGTGTTCATATAGGCGCCAAGGATCTCCATTTTCTCACTTGAGCGGTTGGCCTTGACCGCCATCAGGGCTTCTTGGAACTTGCCTTTGAGGTCAGTGGTGGTTTTGCCGACCAGGTAGCGCTCGATGTACTGCTGGGTAATGGTCGAACCGCCCTGACGGTTGCCTCGCAGATTGTTGTACAAAGCCCTGGCCATGGCCATGGGGTCAACCCCGGCGTTGTTCCAAAAAGTCCTGTCTTCGGCGGCCACGACAGCGTCCCTGACGTGGGCCGGCAGTTTCGACACGTCGATGATTTCGCGGTTTTGGTCGGCAAACTCACCCATCAAAGTGGTGCCGTCGGCGTAGTAAACCTTGGTGGCTTGGGCCATGGCGAAATCTGACGGTGTCGGCAACGAAGTCATGGCGTAGGCCACCGTGACCAAGCCAATCAGGGCGGCCAGGCAGATAAACCCACTGGCCAGCACGAAACGCCAGGACGGGATCCAGCGGTGCAAGCCTCGGTATTGGCGGCGGGGGTAGTTGAAAAAGCCGTAGCGGGGTTTGCCGCGCCTGGTGTAACGCTTGGGCGGTGGCGCCGTCCAGCCGGATTTGCCGGTTTTGGCCGCCGGGGCGGGACGGGGGGCGGGCTTGGCGCCGGTACGGGCTGTGGATTTGGGTCTGCTGCCGCCCGACTTGGCTACCATCTGGCCGTGTCGGTCAACCGCCCTGGGTTTCGGTCCAGCCTGCCGGCGAGGTTTCGCCTGCCCCAATTTTTGCCTCTCTTCAGCCCAAGCCTGTCCTGGCTGGGAACGTGGCAGTAGCCTAGCCGTCCCTCCAGGACGCGACGGCCAAAGTCAGCTGTGCTGACACAATCGTTACGAAGCTGAGTCCTAAATCTCCCCTGGCCCAAATCGCGCTAGTCAAAGCCCGTGATGCCCCCAGCGACCTGGGACAGTTGCCGCCTGGTCAGCCAAAGACCGGCACTGCCTGGAGTGGTACAGGGGCCATCAGGGGATCGGCAGTTAGCCACCGTCCCAACCGCCTTCGGTGCAAGTAGGCTTGACCAGGTGAGTTATGGCCAGCTGGGCGGCTACCACCAGCACACCGCCGCCATCGGCGACCTGATGGCTTCGCTGTGGGCGGCTGGCCAAGTCGAACTGCGCCACGGCTCGGATGATCCCCAACCTGGCGTCGAATCGATTTCCAGCGTCATGGCCCAACTAGATACCGCCGGCTTGACTAACGTGGTCTCCCTGGATGCGGCCGGGCGCCACATCACCGTTCAGTCGAAGTGTCCGCTGGGCGCGGCTGAGGCCCAAGCCAAGTCTGAAGGCCTTGGCTTGCCGGTTGATTGGACCAAGACCAGCAAATCGATCACCGCCGGCGCAGCCTTGCTGCGCGGACTGATCCAGGCCGAGTCAGTCAGCTGGGTCGACGTGGTCACCCGTTCTGGTCAGCTGACGCGGCATCAAGCCAACCAATTACCGCCCGATGCCCTGCTTCTTGCCCTTCGCATCCAGCTCACTTAAAAGCATGCTGCAAAGCCCAGTGGTACATGGCAATGGCGGCGGCCGCGCCGGCATTTAGCGAACGGGTCGAACCGTACTGGCTGATTTCAAGCAATCGTTCGCATTGGGCTAAGGCCGCTTGGCTTAGACCAGGGCCCTCCTGGCCAAAGAGCAGGACACAGCGCTGGGGCAACTTGGCCCGTTCCAGTGGCTCGGCCCCTGGCAGGTTGTCCAACCCAATGACGCCTATTCCCGCCTCGTCAGCCCACTGGCCGAACGCCTGGGCGTCAGTGTGGTGGATGACATTGAGGTAACGGTCGGTCACCATGGCACCGCGGCGGTTCCAGCGGCGCCGGCCGATTATGTGAATGGCGCTCGCGTTGAAGGCGTTGGCTGTGCGGACAATCGCGCCAATGTTGAAGTCGTGTTCCCAGTTTTCTATCCCCACATGGAAGTCGTGACGGCGGGAATCCAGATCAGCCACGATCGCCTGGTTCGACCAGTAACGGTAGCGGTCAATCACATTGCGTTTGTCCCCGTCCACCAGTAGGTCCGGGTCATAGCGACGGTCATCTGGCAGCGGACCCGGCCACGGTCCAACGCCTACGCATTGATCAAAGTTGGGCTCGGCGCCAGGGCCAGACGCGTCACTGGGCACGCCAAGCACCGTACCCTATAGGACGTGCTACCAACTCCAGGCGATCTCTCGACGCTGGCAATTGGGCCTTCCTGGCTTGATCCGGCCAATCTGATCAACCAGTTTGTTTCCTGGTTGGGCCCATGGGCGCTGGTCGGAGTCTGCATCGTGGTCTTCGCCGAAACCGGCCTGATGGTTGGCTTTTTTCTCCCCGGTGACTCGCTGCTGTTTACCCTGGGGGTTTTCATCGGCACGGGAAAAGTGGGTGTTCCACTATGGGCGGCCTGCCTGGCGATCGCTTTGTGCGCGGTGGCCGGCGATCAATCTGGCTACTGGATTGGACGCCTGGTGGGGCCGAAGCTCTTCACAAAACCGGACTCAAAGCTGTTTCAGCCGAAACACATCGAAAAGACCAACGCCTACTTTGCCCGCTACGGCGGGCGGACCATTGTGATTGCCCAATATGTACCAATTGTGCGGGCCTTTGCCGCCGTGGTGGCTGGGGCCGGAAAAATGAACTACCGCCACTTCTGCGCTTTCAACATCGTGGCGGCCTTCAGCTGGGGCATTATCCTGCCGGTGCTGGGGTTCTTCCTTGGATCGTTCGAATGGGTGGGGCAAAACATCGACATCATCATCATTGGGATTGTGCTGCTTAGCGTGGTGCCAATGGTCATCGAATACCTGCGGCATCGTGGCCAACGCACAAACGCCTGACAGCAACGGGC
>WQXJ01000088.1 GCA_009784895.1 Micrococcales bacterium
AACCGTCAGTTGAGAACGGGTGGAAGAACGATGGACACGCAATGAGTGCCCCGAGATGAGGACCCCTAACTAGACGGCTCGCCCCTGCCTTGGGACGAGCCAAGACAGGAGCAAAGTGCAAAAACAGCGCGTCTCTGCGCTCGCCAAAGAACTTGGCGTGCCCTCCAAGGTGTTGCTTGAGAAGCTGAAGGAACTGGGGGAGTTCGTCAAATCGGCGGCCTCGACCATTGAAGCGCCGGTAGTTAGGCGCCTGCGCGAGGAGTTTCCACCTCCACCGGAAGAGCCAGAAGAACCCCCGGCCCCGCCCGTTGAGCCACCCGCGGCCGATGCCGGCCCACCAGCTGAAGCATCGACCCGGCCGGCCAAGGGGGTTGAACCTGGTCAGGCCGCAGCCGAGCCGGTTGCCCCGCCCGCCCCGGCTGCGGCGCCTGAAGCCGCTCCGGCAGCGCCAGCTAAGGCGCCTGGTGAGGTGGCCGGCGGGACGGCAGCGGCCAAAGCCGGCGAGTTCGCGGGCAAGGTTGTGGCCAAAGCCAAGGCTGGTACGGCCAAGGCCGTTGGTGCAGTGGCGAGCGAAATCAAAGCTCGGTCCGCTGCCCGGCCGGCGGCTAAGCCCCCGGCCAAAGACGGCGCCTTGGTCGAGCCGGCCAGCCCGGCAGCTGCGCCGGCCGCACCTGCCAGCCAGGCAGCCGAGGTTGAGGCCAGCGTTGAAGAAGCCACCGAGCTAGCCGCCCCAGTCACTAAAGCCGAGGCTTCCAGCGCCGCCCAGGCGGCCCAAGCCGCGCCCCCAGAACCGCCAGGCGCCCAGCCGGCCCTTGATGGCGAGGCCGGACCCAAGCCGGTCGCGCCGCGCCCAGCGCCGCGCGGCGCCGGTGGGCCCAGACCGGGCAACAACCCGTTCAGCTCAACCCAGGGTATGCGGGCGCCAGGGCCGAGGCCCGGCAACAACCCCTTTGCCCCGTCCCAGGGCATGCCACGGCCTGGCGGGCGTGGTCCGGGCGATGCCACCAGACCTGGCGGCCCGCGGCCGTCGCCTCGCATGATGCCTGGGCGCTCGTCGCTGGGCCCGGCCGAAGGCGGCGGCGCCGGCGGGCCAGCCGGCCCAATGGCTCCGCCCAGCGGTGGCCCAGGTAGTGGTCCTGGTCGAGGCCGTCGCGGTGGTGGTGGTGGCGGCGGTGGCGCCGGCGGCCCAGGTCTGCCTGGTGGTGGCCGTCCCGGCGGCGGCCGCGGCCGCGGTGGCCGGGGACAAACCCAGGGCGCTTTTGGTCGCGGTGGTGGCAAACCAGCCCGCGGCCGTAAATCGAAGCGGGCCAAACGCCAAGAATTCGAACAGGCCGACGCGCCTATCCTCGGTGGGCTCAGGCTGCCCAAAGGCGACGGCACTTCGGTGGTTCGTTTGCGCCGGGGCGCCTCGCTGACCGATTTTGGCGACAAGATTGGCGCCAACCCAGCGGCCCTGGTCACTGTGCTGTTCAACTTAGGTGAAATGGCCACGGCGACTCAGTCACTCGATGAGGACACGATTGGCACCCTGGGGGCCGAATTAGGCTTCGTCGTGGAAATCGTCTCGCCAGAGGATGAAGACCGCGAGTTGCTCGATTCGTTCGACATTGACCTGCAAGGTGAGCTTGATGCCGAAACAGATGAGGACCTTGAGCCGCGCCCACCGGTAGTGACGGTGATGGGCCACGTTGACCACGGTAAAACCAAGCTACTTGACGCCATTAGACACACATCGGTGGTCGAAGGCGAACACGGCGGCATCACCCAGCATATTGGTGCTTATCAGATCGCTGCCGAACACGACGGCGGTCAACGCGCCATCACTTTCATTGACACCCCTGGTCACGAAGCCTTTACCGCCATGCGTGCGCGTGGCGCCAAGGTCACCGACATTGCCGTTCTGGTGGTGGCGGCCGATGACGGCGTTATGCCGCAAACCATTGAGGCCCTCAACCACGCCCAGGCGGCCGATGTGCCGGTAGTGGTGGCGGTCAACAAAGTTGACGTTGACGGGGCCAACCCGTCCAAGATCCGTCAGCAGCTGACCGAATACAACCTGGTGGCTGAGGAATATGGCGGCGAAACCATGTTTGTCGACGTTTCTGCCAAACAACGCACCGGTATCGATGACCTGTTAGAGGCCATTCTGCTGACGGCTGATGCCGGGCTAGACCTCAGGGCCAAGGCTGACAAGGCCGCCCGCGGTGTGGCCATCGAGGCCAATTTGGATAAGGGCCGCGGTGCCGTAGTGACTGCTCTGGTCCAGTCCGGCACTTTGAGTGTGGGCGATTCGGTAGTGGCCGGCACGGCCTATGGTCGTGTCAGGGCGATGTTCGATGAGCACGGCCAATCGGTCAAACAGGCCACGCCTTCCAGGCCGGTCCAGGTTATTGGCATGACCTCGGTGCCAAGGGCCGGTGACACTTTGTTGGTGGCGCCAGATGACCGCACCGCCCGCCAAATCGCTGAGAAACGCGAAGCGGCCGAGCGGGCCGCCACGCTGGCCAAGCGGCGCAAGCGGATTAGCTTGGAAGATTTCACCCAGGCGCTCGAACTGGGCAAGGTCGAAACCTTGAACCTGGTGATCAAGGGCGATGTTTCCGGTTCGGTCGAAGCCTTGGAAGACTCCCTGCTGCAGATCGACGTGGGCGAAACCGTGGCTTTGCGGGTAATCCACCGCGGAGTTGGCGCCATCACCCAAAACGACGTCAACCTGGCCGGGGTCGACAACGCCATCATCATTGGCTTCAACGTTCGCTTCGCCGAGCGGGTCGAAGAACTGGCTGACCGCGAAGGCGTCGACGTGCGCTTCTATTCAGTTATCTACCAGGCCATCGATGATGTCGAGGCTGCCTTGAAAGGCCTGCTCAAACCGGAATTCGAAGAGATCCGACTGGGCAGCGCCGAGGTCCGCGAAGTATTCCGTTCCTCGAAGTTCGGCAATATTGCCGGCTGTTTGGTGCGCAGCGGCGAAATCCGGCGCGGTTCGAAGGTCCGGTTACTGCGCGACGGCACTGTGGTGGGCGAGAACCTTTCGGTCGAATCACTGCGTCGGTTTAAGGATGATGTGGTCGAGGTCCGTGACGGTTTCGAATGCGGTATTGGCCTTGGTTCGTTCAACGATGTCAAGGTCGAAGACGTGATCGAAACCTACGAAGTGCGCGAAAAGGAGAGGGTCTAGATGGGCGAGTCACCTCGCCAGCGCCGCTTGGCTGAACGGATTCAGCAGGTCGTGGCGCAGGTGTTGGAACGCCGGGTGAAGGATCCACGGCTCGGTTTCGTCACGGTAACCGAGGTGCGGGTGACGGGCGATCTACAGCACGCCACGGTTTTCTACACCGTGCTGGGCGATGACGACGCCCGGGACGATACGGCCGCGGCCTTGGCCAGTGCCAAGGGCCTGTTGCGCAGCGAGGTTGGCAAGGCCACCGGGCTGCGCTTGACCCCGTCGTTGGACTTCATCTTGGACCAGTTGCCGGAAGGCGCCAGTCGCATCGATGACGCCCTACGTGAGGCCGCGGCGCGGGACGCCGAACTGGCCTCCAAGGCTCATGGCGCCTCTTACGCTGGGGATGAGGACCCGTACAAGCGTCCGGTCGAGCCGGATGAGGACCTGGACCAACGCCCGGCCGCGCCGAGTGAGGGCGAGGCCTAACCCATCGACTCGAACGACCTCAGCCCTTCGAGCTTGCCGAGTCAGCAACCGCCGGTTGTCCAAGAGGCTCTCAGTGGCGTGCTGGTGGTGGACAAACCGGCCGGCTGGACCTCGCATGACGTGGTGGCTCGGGCCCGCCGGGTGCTGTCGACCCGCAAGGTTGGCCACGGCGGCACGCTTGATCCCATGGCCACAGGCGTACTGGTGTTGGGCGTGGGTCGCGGCACTCGCCTGCTGACCTACTTTTCTCACCTGGACAAGGTTTACAGCGCCACCATCCGTTTGGGTCTGGCGACCTCCACGGACGATGCCGAAGGCTCGGTCATCGAGGTGGCGCCACCTGGACGGGTGGTTGGGTTGGGGCGCCAGGCGCTGGATGACGCCTTGGCCCAGCTGACAGGTGAGATTCTGCAGGTCCCCAGTTCGGTCAGTGCCATCAAGGTGAACGGCCGGCGGGCTTATGCCCGGGTCAGGGCCGGTCAGTCAGTCGAGCTGGCGGCCCGGCCGGTCACGGTCCACCGCCTCGAAATCTCCGCGAGTCCGAGCTTTGGCACCATCCCCACACCCGCGAGTCCGAGCTTTGGCACCATCCCCACACCCGCGAGTCCGAGCTTTGGCATGAACCCGGAATCCGAGCCACCCCCCGCCCCGCCCCCCTCTGCCGCGAGACCGAGCTTTGGC
>WQXJ01000089.1 GCA_009784895.1 Micrococcales bacterium
GCTCCGACACTTAGGCTCGCTTCCGCCGAGCCGGTCGGTGCTTGTTCCGGCGCACCTAGGGGGCTGGTGATTCGACGCAGTATTCGGCTTCGAAGATCGACAATCCCACGCCAATGGCGTAGATAACGTCGCCCTCATCGAATCTGAAGGTGATCGGCACGTCGTCGACAATAACCACGCGCGGACCCCACAGCTCGTTATTGGGTGTGGCGCCGGCGAAGTAAGTGCCGGTCGAATCCGGGTAGGCCAAATCAAAGTCTTTGCGGGTCGAACCCAGACCGATGCCCTTTTCAGTTTTGGGTGCTCCTGAGGCCACAATGTCCGAACGCCACAAAATGACGGCGTGAACAGACTCGTTGTCGTTAAAGACGCCAATCTCCCAGATCAGCCCGTGGTCCTGGTCCCGCGTCACCTTGATGTCGCAGCCAGGCTGATTCGGCTCCAAGGGCACTGCCAGGACGTGTTCACCAATACCTAGCGAGTTAATCAGCCAGCGCCCATCCGCAGAGACCGCAACCGGAGTCTCCTCAAGGCTGGGGCTAGCCGTTCCACCTTGGCCACCGCCGCCATCGGGCGAGCCACCGGACCCGCCACCCTGGCCACCGCCTGGGCCTCCACCAGCCCCACCGCCTTGGCCGCCGGTGGCGTTGCCCCAACTGGCTGGCGGGCTCAAGCCGCTGGGGCCCAGGATGACCAGCGCCGCCAGGGCAGCGGCGACCGCCCCGGCCACAACCGGGCCAAACCAGCTTCGCTTTTTCTCTTCCAACCGACTCCCCCGTTTGGTGCCCCATCCAGGTTACCGAGACTTGGCAATGACCTCATGATGATGGATGACTTCGGTCACTATGAAAGCCAGGAACTTCTCAGCAAATACCGGGTCCAGGCCGGATTCAGTAGCCAGGGCCCTAAGACGGGCAATTTGTTGAGCCTCGCGGGCCGGGTCGTACGGCGCCAAACCGGCGGTGGCCTTGAGCTCGCCGACCTTTTGGGTGCATTTGAAACGCTCGGCCAGCAGATGAACCAGAGCGGCGTCGATGTTGTCGATTGACCCGCGCAGCGCCATCAGGCGCTCTGTCACCTCTGCCCCGCCCGAGCCGGCGCCAGGGACCAGGCCTGTGGCCAGGCCGTCTGGGCCGGAATCTGGGTCCGGACCAGCGTTGGTGGTGCTGTCCGGGCTCACGCGGTTTTGCTCTGGGGCTCTGGTTCTGCCGGGCGCTGGTGATCCTGAGGTGCCCGCGTGGACGGCACGATGGTCGGGTTGACATTGGCCAGCACCGTACCGGCGTCGATGCTGACCGAGTCGAGGTCGTCGCGGGAAGGCACGTCAAACATCAGCGGCTGGAGAACTTCCTCCATGATCGCCCTGAGCCCGCGCGCACCAGTGCCGCGCTTCATGGCCTGGTCAGCGATAGATTCCAAGGCGTCGTCAGTGAACTCAAGGGTGACGCCGTCCAGCTCAAACATCTTCTGGTACTGCTTGACCAGCGCGTTACGTGGTTTGGTCAGGATTTGGATCAGCGAGTCCCTGTCCAGCGGGCTGACCGTCGCCACCACCGGCATGCGTCCAATGAATTCTGGGATCAGTCCAAACTTGAGCAAGTCTTCTGGCCGTACGTCAGCAAAGTCGTCTTCTTGGCCGGCCACATGCAGCGGAGCCCCAAAACCAACGCCGTGACGCCCAGCCCGCTGGGCGATGATCTCCTCCAGCCCGGCGAAGGCGCCGGCCAGGATGAACAGCACATTGGTGGTGTCGAGTTGGAGGTAATCCTGCTGGGGGTGTTTGCGGCCACCGTGTGGCGGTACCGAGGCGACGGTGCCCTCCAGGATTTTGAGCAAGGCCTGTTGAACACCTTCACCAGAGACATCGCGAGTAATTGATGGCCCTTCGGCTTTGCGGGCGATTTTGTCGATCTCGTCGATGTAAATGATGCCTGTTTCGGCTCGCTTGACGTCCCCGTCCGCCGCCTGGATCAGCTTCAGCAAGATATTCTCGACATCTTCACCGACGTAACCGGCCTCGGTCAGCGAGGTCGCGTCCGCCAGGGCGAACGGTACGTTTAGCATTCGAGCCAGGGTCTGGGCGACATAAGTCTTGCCGCAGCCGGTGGGCCCAATCAGCAGAATATTCGACTTGGCGATTTCGACGATTTCCGCCTCGTCTGATTCTGGGGCCTTGACCTGGCGCTGACCGCTGGCCGCCGCGCCGTTGCCTTTGGCTGTAGGCACAACCGACGAGCGGATCCGCTTGTAGTGGTTGTAGACAGCCACTGACAGGGCCCGTTTGGCGCCTTGTTGGCCCACCACATACTCATCGAGGAATTCGAAAATCTCCTTGGGCTTGGGTAGTTCGATCCTGTCGTGGTCTGCCTTGGGAGTTAGCTCCTCGGCGATAATCTCGTTGCACAGGTCGATGCACTCGTCGCAAATGTAAACACTGGGGCCCGCAATCAGCTTGCGGACCTGCTTTTGCGACTTGCCGCAAAAACTGCATTTGAGCAGGTCAGCGGCACCGTCACTGATACGAGGCATGGAAAGTGGACCTTTCGAGCGTTCTGTTGCCCCCCAATGCTAACGCCATGCACCGACATAGGTCTCCTGATTAGGCCACTATGGGGCTATTTCCCTGGTTCGACCAGTGCCGATGCGCCGTCTGGTTCCTCCCAGGTCCCAAGCAAACTGACCGATTGGCGCCTGGCGGCCTCGTCAAGGCGCCAGCCAGCGAGTGGTCCGGCAGACGGCATCGGGCGCGGGCAGGGGTGGTCTTTGACCTTTGGCTCAAAATGTGGACAATCATCACGTGAGCCTCAAACAGCAGCACGCCGTTGAGTCGCCCTATTTGCGATTTGACCGCAAGACTTGGCGGGCCTTGGCCAGTTCTACACCGTTGCCGCTAAGCGAAGAAGACATCGCCCGCATAACCTCAATGGGGGACAATGTCTCGCTCAAAGAGGCAGACATGATCTACCGGCCGTTGTCCGCATTGCTCAACCTGCACTCCCAGGCCTCGGAGTATTTGCATAAGGTCCGCGGCGAGTTCCTTCATGATTCGACCACCCGCACTCCGTACGTCATTGGAATTGCTGGCTCAGTGGCGGCCGGTAAGTCAACGGTGGCGCGGCTGCTGAGAACGCTGCTGGCGCGCTGGCCGGACACGCCGCGGGTCGAACTGGTGCCAACCGACGGCTTTTTGTACCCCAACTCGGTGTTGGAGGAACGTGGCCTAATGGAGCGCAAGGGCTTTCCCGAATCGTATGACCGCCGGGCTCTGCTCAACTTCCTAGCCCAGGTCAAAGGCGGCGCGGCCGAAGTGGCAGCGCCACGCTACTCCCATCTGCGCTACGACATTGTGCCCGGCGAGACAACGGTTGTCCACCGGCCGGACATCTTGGTAGTCGAGGGATTGAACGTGCTGCAAGAGGCCCGGACTTCGAAGACCGAATCCACCGCACTGACGGTAAGCGATTTCTTCGATTTCTCGATCTACATCGATGCGGCTGAGGCGGATTTGCGCCGCTGGTACGTGGAGCGGTTCTTGGCCCTTCGAAAAACGGCCTTCACCAAGCCGGAGAGCGCCTTCAGGCGTTTCGCTTCGCTGTCAGATACCGAGGCCACCGCCTATGCCCTAGAGGTCTGGGACCAGGTCAACCGACCCAATTTGGTGCACAACATCATGCCGACCCGCTCCCGCGCATCGCTGATCATGTCCAAAGAGGCCAACCACAAAGTTGGTCGGATCTACCTGCGCAAGGTCTAGCCAGGCTGACCCCGGCCCAGCCGCCTGCCACCAGCGCCAGCCTCACCGGCCAGTTCGGAAACGAGATTGAGGCCGGCCGGACTATTCGGAAACGAGATTGAGGCCTGGGGTTGACCCCGTTTGCCGGACAGTTCTTAGTTTCATTATCCGGCTCTACCCATGAGCCGTTGCTCGTAGCCTAGTGGCGACATGTAGCCGATGGCGGAGTGACGCCGCCGGGCGTTGTA
>WQXJ01000090.1 GCA_009784895.1 Micrococcales bacterium
CGCGGTGGGCTTAGCCCCGGTGGGCGGCGTGATCGATTTGACAACTTCGCTGACCACCAGATCGGCCCGGACACCGTCTATGACAGCATCTGGAGTTAAGACCAGCCGGTGGGCCAGCACCGCCTGAGCCAAGCCTTTGACGTCATCGGGCGTGACATAGCCCCGCCCCTGCGCCATGGCGTGGACCTTGGCGCAACGTGTCAAGGCCAAGGCCCCCCGGGTCGAGGCTCCAATGGTGCAACGCGGATCGATCCGCGTGGCCTCGCAAATCGCCAAAATGTAGTCCAAAACGGAATCAGTCGCATGCGCCCCTTGGGCCTGATCTTGCAGCTGCTTGATCCGCGCAGCGTCACTGACGGGTCTAATGCTTTCGGTCCGGTCAACCAGTTCCGACTGAGCCACGATCTTCAGGGCAGCTGGACGGTCGGGGTGACCAATGGTGGTGCGGATCATGAAACGGTCCAACTGGGCCTCGGGCAGTGGGTAGGTGCCGAGTTGCTCGACCGGGTTTTGGGTGGCAATGACAACAAACGGTTGAGGCACCGGGTAGGTCCGCCCGTCCAGGGTGACCTGGTGTTCTTCCATCACCTCGAGCAGGGCAGACTGGGTCTTGGGGCTGGCCCGGTTGATCTCGTCGCCCAGCAGCACGTGGCAGAACACCGGCCCGGGCCTGAACTCAAAATCGCCGGTCTTTTGGTCGTAGACATTGGCGCCAATCACATCCGAAGGCAATAGGTCGGGGGTGAACTGGACGCGGCCGTGGCTGCCAGCGATAGTTGCGGCCAGGGCTTTGGCTAGGGAGGTTTTGCCGGTGCCGGGCACGTCCTCGAGCAGCACATGACCCCCAGCCAGCAAGGCCGTCAGCACCAGCCCAACGGCGTTGTTTTTGCCCACAATGGCCTGGCTGATTGCCTGACTTAGTTGGGCGAACTGGCTGGCGAACCCAGCACCGCTGGGACTTGCCGGGCTTAGATCCATTGGGTCCTCCTGATCGCTGGGTCAAGACCGAGGCTTGGCGTCGAATCACCGCCACCCCGGTCAGGTGCGGCCAGCATGGCTGCGGTTGTGGCCGGCCCACCCGGGCCGCCCAGCCGGACCCCGGGGCTAGAGGCTGGCTCGGCGGACCTGGTCACCACTGTCAGGCTGGCGGAGGTAACCGGGACGGAACAGGCCTCGGCCGCCCCCGAGCTCATCCCGGCCAGGGTCTGGTGGCAGGCAGTGACCGTGGCTGTGTAGGTGCCGGCCTTTAAGTCACTGAAGCCGACCGAACCGGCACCGGTTACCGTCTGGCTAGAGCCGTTCGACAAACTGATGGTGAAGATAAGCGAGTTTGGCTGGGCGCTACCAGAAAAGACCACATCGATGTGGCCACCGTCCTGGTCACTCAGGCCCGCACCGGGAGACAACTTGACCTGACTTATGACGGGTCTGGAGTATTGGGTGACCATCTGGCTGGCCGAGGCGATCCAGTTGTCGGTCTCGTTTTTGACCTCGGCCCAGACTTCGTAGGTGACACCTGGCTGGGTCGGGATATTGCACGCCGTGATGGCACCGCCGCTCCCGCAGATGGCCTGGGTCCGGCCACCGCCGGCCCGGTACCTAACCCTGTATTCCGGCGGCGAGCCGTGGCCTTGGACAGGGGGCACCGCGGCGGAGAGGGTCGAGGCGTCAAGTCTGGTGACAGTGATAGTTGGCCGGTCCGGGTCACCAAAGGGTACGGCTGTGCCCTGGGCCGGTGGACTGGGCTCCGGATGGTTGTTTTGGGCTCGAACCGCCAGGTTGTATTCGCGCCCGGCTTCCAGGTCGGTGAAGACGTAGGTGGTGGCCGCCGTCTCAACCGAGACCACCGCCCCGCCCGTCAGGGTGACCAGGTACTTCGTCACGGCTGAGCCGTGCTTGGGTGGCGCCGCCCAGGACACGGTCAACTTTTGGTTACCACGTTGGACAGCCAGGTTGCGGGGCGCCAGTGGCACTAGATCAACCAGCACAGCAGGCGAATAGGCGGACCGGGCCGAGAGCCCCACCTCGTTGCGGGCCTGGACAGCAAAGGAGTAGGTCTGCCCGTTGGTCAAAGAGGTAATGGTGCAACTGGACTGGAAACATAGCTGGCTGCCGCTGCCCCAGGACACCCGGTAGTCGATGATGGCGGCCCCGTTGTCTTTGGGCGGGTCAAAAACCAGAGGCAGTTGGCCGTCTGCCGGCAGGCCCGCTCGCGGCGGTCCGGGCGCGTTAGGCCGGCCGCGCACGGTGGCCGCAAACGAGCCGGTCACCTCACGGTTTGGTTCGGCCAGGGCGTCGTTGACAGTGAAGTTGATCGACATTTCGCCCAGAAAACCGTCAGCCGGTGTGACCTGCACCGATGAACCGACTATGGCTGCCGATCCAGCCCCGGGTGGGTTGACACTGACCTGGCGCAGCGTCAGTCCGCCAATTTCTGGGGCCGGGTTCCAGGCCCCGGCCAGCACCTCGACCATCTGGGCTTGACCTTGGCTGAGCACCTGGCGGGGCAACCGCACCAGCGCAGTCAACCGCCTGGTTGGGGCCGTGACCTGCACCTCAACCGAAACCCTGATTGGCGGTGAGGTCTCGTAGCCGATCATCAACCCAATTGCGCCGCGCCAGCCCGTCGGGACGTCATTGGCGGCTGACACCGTCAAAACCGTGCCGTTGAGCGACACATCGATGCCCCCGCCGGTCCAACCGCTCAGCTTCGTGGTCAGCGTGCCTGGCGGCACCGGTGCACCCAGCACGGTGACGAAGTTGGTCAAGTCGACCGCCTTTGGGACGCCGGCCCGTTCCACTTCGAGGCTGGGCGGGGTGAAGGCCGGCCGCACCTGACCGGCCGGTTTGACGGTTATGGGCAAGGTCAAAACGGCCAGCCGGGTCTCGGCGCTGGTCAAGTCGGCCGAGTCGGCGACTTTGAAGGTGATCGAAGCCGGGCCAGCGTAGTTACTGGCGGCCGAATAGAGCAGAGTCTGGTTGTCCAGGTACGGCCTCGAGCCATCTGATTTGGCAGCGCCGATGGCGTCCGGTTGGGCCAAGTAGGCCTGCTTGCCAGGGCCTACCATGACGTACCTGGCCAACGCCAGTTCGGTCGGCTGGCCGGCTATTGCCGTGATGACGTCCTCGCCGGGGCGCAGGACGGGCGGGAATGTGCCCAGGGCCGGCACCGAGACATAGCCGAAGGCGTGGCTGCCGCCCGCTTCTGGCCGTCGATTGGTCAGCTGGTAGAAAACGATTGTCGGCTCGTTTTGCAGTTTGACTCTCAGCTTTGACTGGCTCGTCACCACTGCCAGGTCCTGGCCGGCTGGTGGCAGGGACACTTCCAGGTCACTGAGGGGTCCAGAGGGGTTGTCTGCCAGGGCCATGACGTCAATATCGACCGAAGACCGGTTGATCGAATCGGCCGGCGAGACCACCACATCGCCTGCCCTTGGCGCCTGGATGGGAGCCTTTGGGTCAACCCTGACCCGCAGGGTGGCCCTGTCCTGGTCGCCACGGGAATTGCAGGCGGTGTATTCGAACTGAACGGTTCCGGCCTTGGCCGGCGCGTCTACTACAAGGCGGCTACCGGCGTAGCTTGGTTTGAGGCCGGGCGCAGAGCCGACTGGCTGGCCGCATAACGACAGACTGCCGCCGGCCATATCCAAATCGTTGGCCAAGACCCGGGCCTGGAGCTGTTCGCCTGGGCGGACCAGGAGGTCGTCGTCGCGCGCCACCACGCCGCCCAGTCCGGTTGGCCGCTCGGCCACAGCCACCTTGATCTGGGCGACTGCGCGCAAGCCAACCCAGTCTTCGACGGCGTAGGTAAAGGCGTCGGTGCCAACCTCGCCCGGGAAGGCCTCGTACCAGAAAAAATCGGCCCCCACTTCGATGATCCGGCCCTTCAGCGGGACCGAGTCAAGGCCCTGGAGCAGTACCCCGTCGCCGTC
>WQXJ01000091.1 GCA_009784895.1 Micrococcales bacterium
AGCCAGGTCACCACACCTAAGCTGGCCAACAGTGACAGTGAGTTGGTGATCAAGGCCTTGAACGGCATTAGGACCGATCCGGTCATCATGAACAGGAAGACGAAGGCAGCCACCACGATCAACAAGGCCGCCCAGGGGGCGCCAGCTGCCAGGGCCGCCTGGTAGTCAAGCAGGCGGGCGGCTGGCCCGGTTACCAGGATTTCGAAGTCGGGCTGTTTCAGATCCCTGATGGCTTCGACCAATGCCCTGGCCTCAGGTCCGGCCGGGTCGTTGCGATCGACTTCGAGGCTGATGGTGGGGTAGCCGGTTTGTTCCCGGACAATGCCACCAGACTGGTCGGCCGGCCGGGGAGCTACCCCTTTGAGACCGACTAGCTGTTCTTGAGCCCACTGCGCGGTGGCGTCGGCCGAGCCAAGCGACACCACCAAGACGTCGTCTGGCTGGTAGATGGGGTAGTTCCTGGTCAGCTCGTCGAGATAGCCGCGTTGAACGGCATCGGCCGGCAACATGTCGACCCCACCGTTGCGCACCTCCATATGCCAAACCGGCACCGACAGGCCGGCCAATATCACCAGCACCCCGGCAATCACATACCAGGGCCGTCGCTGGACCCAACCGGCCAGGCGGGACAGCAGGCCGGTGTCGCTGGGCTTGGATGCCATGGCGCCGGACAGCCGCCTGAGAAAAGGCAGGCGAACTAGCGGCGAAGGCCGGGCTAAGCGGTCGCCCAGCAAGACCAGCACGGCCGGCACCATGGTGACGGCAGTCAGCAGCGCGAACAGCACGACCAGCAGCCCGCCAAAGCCAAAAATCCGCAAGATGGTTGGCCTAAAGACCATTAACCCGGCGACGCAGGCCGCAATTGTCCCAGCCGAATAGCAGACCGTTCGCCCGGCCGTGGCCATCGTTGCCACAATCGCCCGGTGCGTCGGTTTAGCCCGGCTGTGCTGTTGGTTCCGGAGCTGGCCCCGGGTCAGGGTCTTGACTTTAGTCTTGGTTTCAGGCCCAGCTTTGGGCACTGGTTCGCCGGCGGCATAGATAGCTGTCAATTCTTGGCGATAGCGCGACACCACCAGCAGGCCGTAGTCGATTGACAGACCGAGGCCCAAGGCCGTGACAACGTTGATCACCGACGAATCGACCGCGAAAGCGAAAGACCAGGCCCACAACACTCCGAGGGTCGAACCAATCGAGACCAAGGCTCCGATTATCGGCATGGCCGCCGCCAGGAAACCAGCGAAAACCACGACCATGACGATTAGCGCTACCGGCAGTGCCAGCATCTCGCCGGTCATCATGTCGCTTTCCATTTGGCTGATCAGCTCGTCAATGACCAGTGGCGAGCCGCCCACAATGGCCTCGGCTCCCGGTACCTGGCCCGGCAGATCGGCCGCGGCTTGTTGCAGGCGGGCAACTACGTCACTAGTAGCTTGGGCCACCACGGCGGGATCGGGGTCTTGGGCAATGTTGACCTGCATTTCGAGGCCACGTTGATCCTGGGCGATCCACGGCATCACAGCCACATTGCCCAGCGCGCAGGCCAGTTTGTCCGGTGCGGCTGGATCAGCGCAGAAGGAAGGGTTGAGCGGGTCTATTACCCAAGGTGCCTGGCCATCCTCGGCCCGGGCTACGCCGGCGATCTGGCCCACTTCATATCGCACCGGCTCCAATGCTCCGGCCAGTTTCTGCAGGGTTTCGGGGTTAGCCAAGTCAACTTTGGTCACCATCAAGAAAATCGATTCGGCGTAGCCTTGCGCTTCAATCAAGATGGTGTCGGCGCGGGCCGAATCAGAGTCAGGGTCATGCGGCGCCGCGTCTTCGACCCGGTCAAAAATGCCTTCACCGGTGACGCCAAAAACCGCCAGTCCCCAACCGGCCACCAGCGCCACGGCCCAAGCCACCACGGTGATAATCGGGTGGCGCACAATGCCACGGCCAAGCCGGGTGAACACCCGTCCAGCGTAGTGGCATGGCGCCACCGTGTTGCGGGTCCACTAGGCCCGCCTGGGCGCTGCCACCAATCCGCCTCACCGCGGTCACTCGCACCCAGCCGCGTAGGCTGTTCGGGTGGACCTGTTCGATTCGGCTCTGGCCTCCGAGCCCGGCGCCGCGCCGTCTTGGCGCTCGCCGTTGGCGGTGCGGATGCGTCCCGGCCGTCTGGATGAAGTATTTGGTCAGGACCACCTTTTGGCCAGCGGTTCGGCTTTGCGGCGTTTGATGGCGGCGCCCGATGCCGAGTCCCCTAGTAGGGCGGCGCCAGCTTCGCTTATCCTGTGGGGCCCGCCTGGCAGCGGCAAAACCACCGTGGCCTATCTGATTGCCGGTTCATCTGGCCGTGCCTTCGTCGAATTGAGTGCCGTTAGTGCCGGGGTCAAGGACATCCGGGCCGTGATCGATGAGGCCAAAAGACGCCTGGCCACATCTGGTCAAGAGACGGTTCTGTTTATCGATGAGGTTCACCGCTTTTCTAAGGCCCAACAAGACGCGCTGCTGCCTAGCGTCGAGAACCGGCTAGTCACCTTGGTGGCGGCGACTACGGAAAACCCGTCGTTTTCGATTATCACGCCGCTGGCTTCGCGTTCGATTTTGTTGACCCTCAGACCACTAGATGAGGAGTCGATTGGCCGGCTGGTCGACCGGGCAATAGAAGACCCGCGCGGCTTGGCCGGTTCGATCACCCTGGCACCGCCAGCCAGGGCCAATTTGGTCCGCTTGGCCGGTGGCGACGCCCGGCGGGCTCTAATGGTTTTGGAGGCCGCCGCCGGTGCGGCCCTTGAAGCCAGCTCGGCCAGTGGATCTGGTGCCGAGGCCGAGCCGGGGCGGCGATTGGAGGCCGCTTCGACCGCCGAGCCGGCGTCAAAGGCCGGTCCTGATATCGGCGCCGGCCGCAGCACACAAGGACCGGCCCTGGTCGACGCTGCCCTGGTCGAGCAGGCCGTGGACGTGGCTCTGGTCCGGTACGACCGGGCCGGTGACCAGCACTATGACGTGATTTCGGCCTTCATCAAATCGATTCGTGGCTCGGATGTGGACGCTGCCCTGCACTATTTGGCGCGGATGATCCAGGCTGGGGAGGACCCTCGTTTCATCGCTCGTCGTCTGATCATCTTGGCCAGTGAGGATGTTGGCATGGCTGACCCATCAGCCCTCCAAACGGCCGTGGCGGCGGCCCAGGCGGTCCAGATGATTGGCCTGCCCGAAGGCCGAATTGTTCTGGCCCAGGCCGTGGTCCACCTGGCCACTGCCCCTAAGTCGAATGCCAGTTACACCGCGATTGACGCGGCCCTGGCTGATGTCCGGGCCTGCCTAGCCGGCCCGGTGCCGCCTCATTTGCGCGGTTCGAATTACGCCGGGGCCGAGCGTCTTGGCCACGGCCAGGGTTACATCTACGCCCACGACGAGCCACACGCCGTCGCCACCCAGCGTTACGCGCCCGATGATGTGCAGGACAAGGTTTACTACCGCCCCACTGACCGTGGTTTCGAGCGTCATGTAGCTGATCGCCTGGCCAAAATCCGCGCCATCCTCGGTGCTCCCCATCCGCCCAACCGCGAGTCCGAGGCCTGACAGCATTTCCCCGGCACGCGAGTTAGGGCTTTACACGAAGAGTCGGTCCGGCCGGGGTAATGCGAAACCTCGGACTCGCGTCAAGAGAGCGGTCCGGGAAGGTGCGGCCGGAGTGATGCGAAACCTCGGACTCGCGTGAAGGGGCTGGTCAGGGGGTCAGTGGGCAGGAGGCCAGTGGGCCGGGGTCAGGGGGTCAGGGGGTGCTAAGGGGTGGTGATGGTTAGTTCGATGCCGCTTGGGGTTAGCTTGG
>WQXJ01000092.1 GCA_009784895.1 Micrococcales bacterium
ATGTGCACCAGCTTTGATATGGCCGGTGTCTCTCTGACACTGTGCTGGCTTGACGAACAACTCGAGCAAGCCTGGTTGGGGCCAGCCAACACCCCGGCCTATCGCAAAGGCACCGTGGCCCAGGCGGCCTTGCGCCAGAGCTCTGGTGCTGCCGCGGCCGTGGCCCAAGGCGAGACGGCCGTTGCCAGCGCTGAGTCACAGGCGGTAGCCAAAGCGGTGGCTCGTGTTCTGCAGGCTGTGGCGGCCAAGATTGACGCCACCGCTGATCACCTAGGCCAGCTTGATCAGATTGCTGGCGATGGCGATCACGGCATTGGCATGCAACGTGGCGCCACGGGGGCTGCCCAAGCCGCCGCCGCGCTGGTCGTTGGACCGGTTGGGACTGGCACCGTGCTGGCCGAGGCAGGCAACGCCTGGGCCGAGGAGGCCGGTGGTACCTCCGGCGCCCTGTGGGGTCTGCTGCTCCGAACCCTCGGCGGATCGCTGGGCGACACCCAAGCGCCCAGTGCCGAGGCTGTGGCTGCCGCTGTGGAACAGGCCAGCCAGGCCGTCATGACCGTGGGCAAGGCTCAATTGGGCGACAAGACCATGGTTGACGCGTTGGTGCCATTCACCGAAGCCCTCACTGCCAATGTGGCATCGGGCGCTGGTTTGGCCAAGGCTTGGCAGCAAGCCGCACAGGTTGCCACCGAGGCGGCTGAGGCCACGGCGGATCTGGTGCCGAAGATTGGCCGCGCCCGGCCGCACGCTGAGAAGTCAGTTGGCACGCCAGATCCTGGCGCAGTCTCGCTGGCCTCGATCGCCGAGACCGTTGGCAAAGCGCTGACGGAGGCTGGCTAGAGGTGGACCGAACCATGAAAGTGGCTATCGGTTGCGATGACGCAGGTTTGGCTTACAAGGAGATCATCAAGGCCGACCTTGAGGCCAGCTCTCTGGTAACCGCAGTCAACGACGTGGGGGTTGGTGTCGACGAACACACCGCGTATCCGACTGTGGCGGTGGCCGCCGCCGAACAGGTGGCGGCCGGCCAGGTTGACCGGGCGTTGCTGATCTGTGGCACCGGTCTGGGCATGGCCATTGCCGCCAACAAGGTGCCAGGGATCAGGGCGGTGACAGCTCACGATTCGTTCTCGGTAGAGCGCTCGGTACTGTCGAACAACGCCCAAATCCTGGCCATGGGCCAGCGGGTGATCGGCATCGAGCTGGCGCGCCGCCTTGTCCGTGAGTGGCTCACTTACCAATTTGACCCCGCGTCTGCCTCAGCCCAAAAAGTAGCTCTGATTAGGGATTACGAAGGTCAGTAGACATGAAGTTCCTGGGAGTCAGCCTAAAGATGTATTTCGACCACCAGCGCACCTTGGCCTGGACCGGTCGGATCATCGAGGCAGTAGAGTCGGCCGGCCAGCTTGGTGCGGTCGAGGTGGTGCTCTTCCCAAGTTTCGTGTCCATTCCGGCCGTGGTAGACCTGGTAGGTCGGCAGCACCAAACGATCCGGGTGGGGGCCCAGAACGTGGCAGATCACGCCTCGGGGCCGTTCACCGGCGAGGTCTCGGCGGCCTCCCTGAAACAGGTCGGCTGCCACTTCGTTGAGATAGGCCACGCCGAACGGCGCCGGCTGTTTGGTGAGAACAACGCCATTGCCAGTGGCAAAGTGGCAGCCGCACTGGACCAGGGTATGGTGCCCTTGCTCTGTGTGGGCGAACCCGGTGAGGTGGCAATGGCCGCCGCCGGTGACTACTGCATCGAGCAGCTCGAGGCCATCTTGGGGTCACTGGCCGGAGACCAGCTGGCGGGCCAGCGAGTCGACATTGCCTATGAGCCGGTCGCCTCGATTGGCGCCAGCCGCCCCGCTGATGAACAACACATTTTGGCGGTCTGCCAGCAACTCAGTCGCTGGGCTAGCCGGGAATGTCCCGACACCTCGGTGAGAGTCGTCTACGGTGGCAGTGCCGGCCCTGGTTTGTTGAGCCGTCTAGGCGTGGGAGTTGACGGTTTGTTCCTGGGACGGTTTGCCCATGACCCGGAGGCTTTTGCCCAAGTCTTGGCGGAAGCCTCCGGCCAGCCGAAGCGATCAGACTGACCGAAAGGACGTGGCCGTGGAACGGACATCGACAACCAAAGGGATCCGCCAGACCAGGCAGGAAAACCGCCGCACCCAGGTCATGGACGCCATTCTGGCCGACGGTTCGGTTCGGATCGAGGACCTGGCTCACCGGTTTGGCATCTCGCTGATGACGATCCACCGTGACCTTGATGACCTTGAAGCCCGGGGTATTCTGCGCAAATCCCGCGGCATTGCCACCGCCCAGGCCACCAGTTTGGTCGAATCGTCTGATGCCTACCGAGCCGGACGCCAGTTGGCGGAAAAGGAGTCCATTGCCAGGGCCTGTGCCGAGCACATTCAGCCCGGTCAGGCCATCTTGCTGGACGATTCAACCACTGTTCGGCACTTAGCCCCGCACCTGGTTGACCGGGTGCCGTTGACTGTCATTACTAACGCCCTGCCGCTGATCATGGCGCTGCGCGAGGTGCGAGACCTGTCTTTGATTGCCCTAGGCGGGTCATACGCCAATTGGTGCGGCGCGTTCATGGGCCGGGTAACGGTTGATGAGGTTACCGGGTTGAGGGCCGACACGGCCGTCATGTCGACCGCCGCCATTGTGGACGACATGTGTTTCCACCAGGAGCACGAGACAGTGGCCGTCAAACGGGCCATGCTGAAATCCGCCGCCAGCAAGATCCTGCTGGTTGATCACACCAAATTCGAGAAGCGAGCCCTTCATGGACTGGTTCCCCTGGCCGAGTTCGACCTGGTCATTGTCGACGGGGGGACCCCGATAGAACACATCACACGACTGCGCGGCCAGGGCATTGAAGTCCTGGTCGCCTCGGGCTAGGCGGCCGCCCGGCCCGGGCAAGACCAAGAGAGAGAACAAGACATGGCAATTCCTACCACTATGCGAGCCTCCGTCCTGATGAGCGCGATGAACCTTCAGCTCCAGACCAGGCCGGTGCCCGTGCCGGCGCCGGACGAGGTGCTGATCAAGATTAAGTCCGTGGGCGTTTGTGGCTCAGACGTCCACTTCTACAAAGAAGGGGCTCTGGCCGATTGGGTGGTAACGGAACCTCTGGTGCTAGGCCACGAGGCTGGCGGCGAGATTGTGGCCGTGGGTTCAGCGGTGGACCCGGCCCGGGTCGGTGAAAGGGTGACAATCGAGCCACAGCATCCGTCGGCCACATCGGCCGAGACGCTGAGAGGCGAATACAACCTGGACCCGGACATGCAGTTCTACGCGGTCCCCGGCACCGATGGCGCCTTCCAGGAGTACCAGACCATTCAGTCACACTTTGCCTTCAAGATCTCCGACAAGGTGTCCGACGACGCCGCTGGGCTGATGGAACCGCTGTCATGTGCGGTGGCCACGGCCCGCAAGGCTAAGTTCACCGTCGGTTACCGGGTCCTGATCACCGGTGCGGGGCCAATCGGCCTGCTCTGCCTGCAGGTGGCCAGGGCCTATGGCGCGCGCGAGGTCTTTGTGACCGATCCCTCAGCCGAGCGGCGCGCCACGGCCATCAAGTATGGCGCCGCCGCCGCGATTGACCCCACCACCGAAGACGTGGCCAAACTGGATCTGGGAGTTGACGCCTTTGTCGACGCCGCCGGTCCGGCGGCGGCTGTCC
>WQXJ01000093.1 GCA_009784895.1 Micrococcales bacterium
TGGAGGTCCGGCCGGTTTGGTCAGCTTGGTCAATCGCTTGGTGCAGGTAGTCGACCAACAGGTCAGCCTCGACGTTCGCCAAAGACCGGCCGGCGGCTGGTTGAGACCGGGCTTGACGGGCCAAAGCCGAAGACACCACGGTGGCATCAGTTGAAGCCACATAAGCCCGCAACCAAGACATGCCATCAGCCGCCGGTGTCACACTGACATGACGTTGCCTCATAGCTTTGGCATGACGTTCAACGGCAGTGTCTTGGTGGGCCTGTTCAACCTGAACCCGGGCCGCTTGCCTCAGTTCGGCTGGGTTCCGGCCAGGCCCCTGGCCGATAACCGTGCCAATCACCTGACTGGCCGCCTGGCTCGACAGGTTCTTGGTTTCCCCCACCAAAGCCGCCGCACCCTGCAGGCTAGTTCCACCAGCGTCCATTGACTGTTTCAACTCTGGTGTAGCCTGCCTGGCCTGACCCACCTGGGTTAGCCGGGCGGCATCACCGTGAGTGGAACTAGTGGCCCTGGCTATCCAGTCGACCAGAGCCCGCCTGTCCCCCTCAGTCTTGCCGTGACACTCAAACAGGCGAGCAGACAAGTCAGCCGCTTTACCGTCACAAGCCGTCGATACTTGCCGGTACAACCCGACCAGACGGACCTGCTGTTTCAGTGTCAAACCACCCAGTGAGGCTAGTTCATCCAACATGGCCAAACAGTGAGCATCCCTGGGAGCAGAACTCAACTGGTCCAACACCTCATCGACACTCAGTGTCCGCTCCAACCCGCCACCATCACCGGTTGAGGTCAGGTCGATTGGGTCGGCCTGAGGGCCGCTGGCATTGCTACCACCGGCGCCATCTTCCAGGCGAGGCGGGCCACCGGGTGAGGCCGTGTCACCGGTGTCCCATAGGGTCGGGGCAGCACTCGAACCGGAACCAACCGGGTACCCCAACCTAGGGCTCTGAGTACTGGTCGACATCATGTTACTAGTATAGAAGTACCCTACGACATCCCAGAATCAACCACAGACCAGCCGGCCGGAATCACCCCAGAGCAACCGCCTCTAAACCCCGCCTGACCTGGGCAAATGAGACCAACGCCGGCACCACTGCCGGAATCTGAAAGGCCTAGCGGCAAAGCTCCTCTGACTTCTGGGCAAACCCGTCCTTGGCCTGGGCCAAAGCGTCAAGGTCGACTCCGGCATCGGGCGCCTGCTGGTCATGGACCTTCAGCCAGTTGTCCTGGCCGGCGTCCTCCAGCGTCCGGAAAGCCTGTGCCATAGTCTCCAAGTCGCCCTTTATGTCACTAGGAGCCACCTCGATCATGCCGTCGAGATCCTTGATGTACGGGCCAAAGGGGCCAAGGCCGTTCCAGTTGAACTCGGTCTCGCCTTCGAAGCGGCTGATCACAGACTGGTTCTCGTAGAGATCGCAATACTTGGCATTGGGGTCGCTTGAGCAACCGGCCACCATTACCAGGGCGCCAACGCCAATCGCGGCGCCAAGTAGTCGTTTGGTCATCACAGGTGCCAATCCTCCAAATCCACGTCGATTCAAGTGGCATAAGTCCAGTGCCAGGCTACCGCGGGCACGTCAGTCTCCGTGTGGGGCCTGCTCCAGAAGCCTGGCGGCGGCATCGGCCACCGGCGGCAGATCGTTTTCCAGAATGAACCACAACTGGGCAGAATCGATTATGGCGTAACCGTGAGAGACCACATTACGCACGTCGATCAGCCGACGAAGGGCCAGGTCAGGGTGCTGGTCCTGCACGGCCGGGGCTGCCCTGGCCGCCCGGGCGGCAATCTCGCCCATCCGAACGAACAGGCTCTCCGCCGCCAACTGAAGCATTTCGTCACGCTGATAGACCTGGCGCCCCCGCGCCACCAGCCGGGCCGCTTGGTCAGTGTGGTCGACCAGGTCACGAAGGCAGCGCCAGACTGCGGCGGGAAGGTCCGATGCCGGAGGCGCGGGGGTCACAGCGGCCTCGCCTGGTCCAGTAGGCCGGCGTGTTTGGGCTTCAGGCCGCCCTCAAACACCACGTCGACGTGAACTCCCAGCAGCTCCTCAAGCTCTCTTGGCAGCGAGGCGGCGTCCCAGAGGCCGCCAGGGTCCAGGTCAACCAATATGTCCAAATCACTGCCGGGGCCGTCTTCGCCCCTGGACACCGAGCCGAAGACTCGCGGGTTCTTGGCCCCACGCCGTTTGATCAAATCCAGCACCGCCCGGCGGTTCTCGCCAAGGCGATCCGAGGGTCTAGCCATGGCGTCCATCAGGCGCTTTATCATCACCGGCGAGGCACTGCGGGCGCCAGACTCAATGGCGCACAGATTTGACGGGCTGACGTTGGCCAACTGAGCCAGCTCGGCCTGAGTCAACCCAGCCCGCAACCTGGCTTGTTTGACTTGGTTCGCCATAACTCGATCATATCAATGATAACTTGGCGGCCTCGGCTTGGCCTTTTGTGCGAGTGCTAGCAGTGGCCAAAGAGCCCGGGCGCCCAGCGGGCCGGGAGCCCGAATGGTTTGCCGCGTCAGGCGGGTACGAGAACCCGGGGTCTGGAAACCCCAGTAGCACAGGTCTCCAGACACATGGCAGCCCTGGAGCCCAGACGGTTTGCCTGGCCCAGCCAGCCTGGTTGGATGGAAGGCGTGCTGACCATCACTACTTTGAACACCAATGGCCTAAGGGCGGCCATGCGAAAAGGCATGGATTCGTGGCTGAAGGCTGCCGCGCCGGACGTCCTGTGCCTGCAAGAGGTGCGAGCACCGGACGATGTCCTAGCCGACCTGGTCAAAGACCGCGAGCTGCACGGCCAAGCCTCACAAATCAAGGGCCGGGCCGGCGTCGCTATTGCTTCGCTGCTGCCCATCGAAGCCACCAAAACCGGCCTGGCGGAGCTGGAAGGTGAAGTCCACACAGGGCGATGGGTTGAGGCCCGTCTGAAAGACCCAGACCTGACGGTGGTCTGCGTCTATGTCCATTCCGGCGAGGTTGGCACCATTCGCCAAGACCAGAAGATGACCTTCCTTGAGGAAATGACATCCCGACTCAAGGAGCTAATCGACTCTGGCCGGGACGTGCTGGTTTGCGGCGACATCAACGTGGCCCACACCAAGGCCGACATCAAGAACTGGCGCGGCAACCTCAAGCGTTCTGGCTTCTTGCCGGAAGAGCGCGAGTTCCTGACCCACTGGTTCGAAGACCAGGGTTGGATCGACCTGGCCCGCCACCTGCACGGCGAGGTCGACGGCCCCTACACCTGGTGGTCCTGGCGCGGCCGAGCCTTCGACAATGACACTGGCTGGCGCATCGACTACCAGCTGGCTACGCCGTCCTTGGCCGCCAAGGCGCTTGACTGCCGGGTCGAGCGGGCAGATTCCTACGACTCGCGCTGGTCAGACCACGCCCCGCTGACGGTTGACTTCGATCTGCCCGGTGTCCAACCGGCCTAGCCCGGGTCGCACGCGGTTGACGCGAAGCGTCGACTGGCAAAGACGCGGCTGAGGTTACGTTGGTTTTGGCCTGTTTTTTGTGGCCTGTTCAGGGCCTATGGGCAATGACTTCGGCTGAAGTGTTGCCAGGGATACGGCGTGCCGCATCCAGCATGTGACCCGAACA
>WQXJ01000094.1 GCA_009784895.1 Micrococcales bacterium
CTGGCCGGCCGCGTCGGCGGCTGGCTCTGCCTTGGTCTCGGTGGTGGCGAGCAGCAGTGGCAAGGCGGCGCTGGCCAAGCCAATGGCGGCTGGCCAGGGCAAGGTCGGCCAGATCAAAGCCGATGGGTTGAGCCAACCCGGGGACAAGACCGTGGCCACCAGCAGGCCGAAAGGCACAGCCAGTCCAGAACCCAAAACCAGCCATTCTTTTGGGCCCCACCGGCCAGGGCGGTAGCGGCTGATGGTCCGGCCTTGGCCAAGCGAACGGGCGGTCCAAGCCAAACCGCCAAGGCCCGCGGCCAACGCCACAACGCCAACCCAGCCGGGCAGGGCCAACGCCCCAGACAAGGCCATCGCCCCGCCGGACATTAGCGCCATCGAAACGCACATTGTTACCGTCCTGGTGACCCGCAGCGGACGGCTGGCCGCGATCCCGCCCTGTCCGTAGCCGCGGCACTCAAGCGAAGCCGCTAGGCCAAGCGACCGGTCGAGCGAATCAGCCAGCACTGGAAAAACCACCCGCAACGCGGCGGCCCGCCGGTTGGGGGCGGGACCGCGCAGGTGGGCGGTTCGACGCACTCTGACGACCGATTGAGCCAATTGCGGAAAGACGGTTAGAGCCACTACCAGGGCCGTGCCAACCTGGCGCAGGGCATGAGGTAAGGCCGCTAGCGTCTTCTTGGGACTGGCCAAGCAGTTGGCGGCGCCAACACACAGGATCAGCGTGGCTAGGCGCAGGGCATCGCGCAGACCGCCATAAAAAGCGTCGAAGTGCACCGGCCCAAACAAAACCAGGCCGGTGCCCGGCACCGTGAGGGTTGGCGCCGGCAAAACAACCGGACCAAGCGCGGGGGTTTGGGCAGCGAAAACCAGATAAAAGAACAGGCGTATCACCAACACGGCCAACGCCAACAGCAGATACAGCCGCAACGACGCCACCCACGGTTGATCCTGGCGGCAAACCACCGTCACCAACACACTTAGACAGGCCAACAAGCCCAAGACCAAGGGATTGGTGGTGGCAGAAGCGGCCAAGGCCAAGGCCAAGGCCCAAGCCCACCAGGCGCCTGGGTGAACCGAGCCGCTCACCGCTGGCGCCTAAGAACCACCAATATGGCCACGCCCACCAACACCACACAGATCGCCACCACGCCAAGTGTCACCCAAGGCGTGCCACCGGCGCAGAGCGAGGTTGACTCGTCGAGGCAAGTTGCCGGCATCGGACTGGGGCTGCCCGCTTTGGTGGCCTTGGCCGGAACTGGCGGGGCGGCGACCGGCGCTTGGCCAGAACCATAAGCCCAGGCGAAAACGGTATCAACCGGCGCTGGGTCGGCGCCGGCGCCAACCGAGGCGTAGGCCCAATCGCCGTCTTTGACCTGCCAATAGGACCAGTAGGCGGTGGCCGGGGCGCCGTTGCAGGGGTTCGGAAGGCCGTCGATGACGCAGACCATGCCGGGGAAACCGGGACGAAACTCGGTCACGAAACCGGCTGCCTGGGTGGCGTCCAGGGCCGAGTCGAAGGCACCCGGCGCGCAGCGAACCTGGCTGGTTTGGTCACCTTGGACTACCACCGTGACACCAACTCCTCCGACACAGGGCCCGTCGGTCCAGCTGGTTGCGGCCGGCAAGCTGTCCGAGCCGGCCAGCGCCAGGCCCCCCGCCCCAAGCCCTAGAACCAGGCTCAAGGCGGCCAGGTTCACGGCCTGGCCAACCCCACTAGCTTGGCTAGGTCTGCCTGGGCTGTGCCAACTACACCGGCGTTGGTGGCCCGGACATCAGGCTCGGCCTTGGGAGAGAAATCGCCGCCTACCGGGAAGGCGCCGTTCTCGAGCTGCCAGGTGGCCAACGCGGTCCAGCCGTTGGCGACGGCGGTGTTGGTGGGGCCGGATCGAACGCTGCCCAAGGCCAGGACGGCCTGGGCCGTCGAGTTGACCGAGGTGTCTCCCATAATCGAAGACCACCGACCTTGGTCGTCTTGCTGGGCCACCAGCCAATCGGCAGCCTTAGTCACCACCGAAAAGTGTGCCGGATTGTCCACAGCTGACAAGGCTTCGATGGCATAGGCGGTCGCATCAACAGATCCGACGCAACCACCCGGCGGATCGAATTGGTCTGGGAACGAGCCATCTTCACAAGCCTGGCTGACCAGATAGTCCACCGGATCAGCGCTCAGCTCGCCCAACTGTTCGACTTTGATCAGGAAAATGATGGCAAATGACTGGCCAATCGGGTTGGACGAATCGGCGTAGGCCGAATCGTCGACAAACCGGCCGTCCTCTTGCAGCCGAGCGACCAACCGGGTGGCCACAGTCTGCCGCGAGGCGGCAATGTCTTCTGGATACTTGATCTGTTCCAGGGTCAATGCCAGGCCCATTTTGGCGATCGCCCCGGGGTAGGACATGGTCGGGGCGTCAGAGGCGTAGTCATCGATTGCACCTGGCTGGGACACCCAGGCAGCCAGGGAGTTGGCCGTATCCCAGTCTTGGGCTGCGGCGAAGGCAAAGAGGGCATCGATGGTTAGGCCAACATCTTTCTCAATGACCTCGCCTTCGAGGTAGGAGTCTTCGACGATGTGTCCTTTGAGCCAGGCTGCGCCGGCCTTGGCGGCCTCGAACGGATCCTTGCGTATTGACGGCGAATCGCTGGGAGTGGGCTTGGGCGAAGACGTACTACAGCCACCCAGCATCACCGCACCGGCCAGCAATCCGGCCGCGGCAATGCGCAGGGCCTTCTTGGTTGATTTCATCGCTGAGCGAATACCTTTCTTCAGCGGTCCCGCGCAAGAGTGGCGGTTTAGCCCGCACTCCGCACGCTGTAGACCTCGACAGTAATTGTGGAGCCGCTTGCCTCACCATAGGTATTCCGGCTTACGAGGGTCACCCCTCGCCCACGGTTGCGGGTCAGCGCCGGCTTCGAACCGGCTTCCCCCATGGCATGGCATTGACTGCATGAGCATACCGGTTGGTGGCTGCGACGCTAGCGGAATGGGCTTCGCTAGCCGAGATTTCGCCTGCGGCCAATGATGGCACTCAGGTGAAGAGACTGGTCAAGGAGCCAACCGGGAAGTTTTGGGGGTTTATCGGCTATGGTCGTTTCGTGGTTCAATCCGACCAAGGCGCCGGCCCGGCGACGCGCAAACAGCTGCGCGAGCAAGGTTCGGCTACGGAAGGTGACGCCGCGTCATCGGGCATTGAAAACCTGGACCAGCCCACTCCAGGCAAACTGGCCCCAAGCCGGCCGTCTTGGGCCGAGCCGCGCCCCTGGTCGAGCGGCGGTGGGACCGGTTGGCGGCTTCAAGCCAGTTCGCCACCGCCCGCCTCCAAGCCAGCTGCCGATGACCAGCCAGTTCAGGAAGACTCTGCGCCGCCTCAGGCCACTGAGGCTGAGCGCCAAGCCTCGCCCTGGGAGCAATTCACCTGGGGCCAAACCTGGTTCAACCCCCAGCCTCCACCCACCCACGAGTCGACGTTGGCGGCGGCCGCGCCGGGCGAAAAA
>WQXJ01000095.1 GCA_009784895.1 Micrococcales bacterium
CTAGCAGCTGATGTTGCCAGGCATCCACCCAGCCCGGTAGCCGCCACTCGAAGTAAACCCACAGGCCAGGCCCCGAAAACCCGCCACCCGACCACACTCAACCAAACGTAACCTCAGACGCGAAGCCGCGCTGATGGCCGGTGACCTTTCGGCCCGGCCCGGCGAGAGCCCCAGGAAAAATGGCAAGTTTGCTGGGGTTTTCGCCAAGGTGTTGGCCCAGCCGGATGTCCTAGTGGCCAGTGGCGACCAGATCGGGCCACTGACCGCCGTCGCCACTCCGGGGCATAGCCCTGGGCATCTGTGTTATTGGCACGAAGCCACTGGGACGCTATTTGCCGGGGACGCCTTCCAGACTTGTGGTGGCCCGGCGGTGGCTGGCGATACCCGCTGGCGGTTCCCGTTCGTGGCCATGGGTACCTGGGACAAGGCGCTGGCCGCGGCCAGCGCCCGGCGGGTCGCGGACTTGCCTATCCGCCAACTGGCCCCGGCCCACGGTTGGGTTATGACCAACGCTAACGAAGCACTCGAAGGCATCATCACCAGGGCCGAACAAGCCCTTGCCACCAAGGGCTAACCTCCAAGCGGACCTGACAGGGGCCTTCTTGGCAGCCCGGTGCCCGCGCCTCGAATGGCAAGTGGCGCGTTGATAGTCCGGTTAGAGACAGCTATGGCGAGAAGCTAGTTAGCCTCCGGCTGTTTCGGGGCAGTCGGGTCAGCCAGTAGGTCTGCCGCAGTGACGCCCAGTACTTCGGCAATGTCGCCCAGCCGGTCGGCCAAGATGCTTCTTTGTCCCCACTCAAGGGTAATCAGCATGTTCCTTGAAACGCCTGCCTCAAGCGACAGAGCCTCTTGAGTCAGCCCTCGTTCTTGACGAACCTGGCGGATATTCCGTCCGAGGGTCTTGCGCCTTGCAGCCCAGACCGCAGCGCGATCTGGGTCATGGTCGCGCGAAATGGGCACCTACCCATGTTCTGGCAGCTCTACTCTTTCGTCTGCCCAGCTAGCAGTACACTACCGAGTGGGATCGCCGTTTCCGAGAGACATGGATGGAACTGCAATGAAACAGGGATCGTTGCCAGAGAACGCCGGTGCGCGATATTGCTTGCGCTGCGGGGCCGGCCACATTGCCGGAGGCGGTTACTGCGCCAACTGTGGTAGTCCGGTTTCGGCAGTGCCCACTGCGACAATGGCGCAGCCACCACGGTCAAGACCGAAACACCTGACTCTGTGGTTGTCAATTGGCGGAGGCGTCATTGTGGTGGCGCTGGCTCTCGGGATTGGCCTACCAAGGCTGATCAGTTCTACGGCCTCCAAGACCGTTGAACAGTTTGTGCAGGGAACCTGGCAGTGCCACTGGGAGACGATGTACGAGGATTCCGTTCAAGATAATGGTGACTTCACATTGTCGGTTTCGAAGGATAAGTGGGAGGTATCCCAAGCGAGTGGGGCCAATCCCATTCGGCTAGAGCAGGACAAGCTTGATGCTGATGTCGATGATGTCGTGCCTGTGTCCGGTTCCTGGAGGTATCAGGGCGGGAACTTGCTAGTGGATGTGCCGACGGATGACGACTACATTGCTCGCCTGATGCCCATTATGGGCGTCGGATTACCTGCTGGTGAGCTAATGGATACAGGCACTATTGCGTTCAAGTGGGGCGCAATGCTTGGGACCGAACAGGGTGATCGTTACGCCCACACAGTGAGTCTTTACTATTCCGGGCCAACGGTGAGTATTCGGGCTAGGGCCGAGGCTGGCGAGGCCTATGACCAAGAATACCCGGCGAATGTTGACTGCACCCGCTCCGAGTAATCGACTGTCAGTACTTGCGCCGGAGCAAACGACCAGCAACGCCGCCTGCCAATGCCGGAAACAAAGCACCGCTGTTCGAGTCCGAACAACGCCCGTGGAGCGGATCGGACTCGAACCGACGACGCGCCATCGAGGCTGTTTTGGCGCTGGAACAGGAGGTTCTTGGCGGTGCCGGAGGCTGAACCATCATGCCTGCCTCGTGCGCAGTATGCGTGTTACGCGTTGACGTGAGACGAACCATGCTTCCAAGTCAGGATTAATCGCTGCCAGTACCCAGCGCATGCCGTTGAGTTCCTTCCGAATCAGGCCAGCGCTGAGCAGCGGTTCGAGGTGCGCGACACGGTTGCGCAGCCGGTAGGCACCATCGACCCGAGCGACGAGCCCGGCCGGTGGACCATCAAGGTTTGGGAACGCCGCGTGCAGCGCATCAGCCCATAGCCGTCGTCTGCCGGGGTCGCGGTCCGGCAACAAGTATCGCCAGGTGCCGAACGAGAGTTGAGCTACAACGTCGGGATGGGTGACCGTCCGCCCGGCATTGCCTCGGTGCGCGATCCGAGCCTGCTCGGTGGCACGGGCGATGTTCTCACCCACGAGACGCCTCAACAGTCGAGCCGGATCAAGCAACCATTCCGGCTCGTGCCGTCGCCCGGCAGTTTGATCCGTCTGGGACGCGTTCCACTCCGACAAACAGCAGTCGATCCCGTTGCGCAGGAACACTTCGAATACATGTAAGGTCTCGTAAACTGCGCCGGACAGGTCAATGTTCCACTGATACAGGCGCAACGCTTCGCGATTGTTACCGCCTGCAACTGCTAGGTAAGGCTCGAGCCTCGGAGCGCTGATCGCGCCAACGACTGCTCGGGTCCGCTGGTCAAGGCTCTCCGGTTTGATCACGGTGTAAACTCTATTGTGTAAGCGGAGGCAGGTCTCTCCGTTACACATCTGCTGAAGGTCCGGCGGTTTTCACCGCCCGGGCCTTCAGACGTTTCTGACCTGGCGCCACGCCCATGCGTCGCCCCAACCACCGGGCGTCCTCGCAGTTGGGGTACAAGTTCAGTCGCCGCTCGGCGTTGGGGTCGCTCAACCAACCGTCAACCACGAAAAAGCCAGGTTTGCCAAACACATGACGCCTGACAAGGGTTCCCGTGTGCCTACTCGGGTGGAGCTGATCGGACTCGAACCGACGACCCTCTGCTTGCAAAGCAGATGCGCTACCAACTGCGCCACAGCCCCGAGTGAGTGAATGGCAGGCACCGAGTTTACTCGAGTGCCTGACCTGAGCGAGCGAGGCGGCTGTTGACGAAGCCCAAAGGGCTGAGGAACACAGCCGAGTGAATGGCAGGCACCGAGTTTACTCGACTGCCTGACCTGAGCGAGCGAGGCGGCTGTTGACGAAGCCCAAAGGGCTGATCGAGTTGGTACCTAAGTTTCCCGCCTTAGTCACACCCCACGTCCGACCAGGTGGAAGGAATCCCTAGTCTTGTCTACACGGTTTGCAGATCGGCGGGCTTCTGGTCTGCCTGGCGCCCAGGAATCCCGTCTTTCGGGTGGTGGGGTGTGGGTTTTCGGTGGTTTAGCTGGTGTTCAACCTGAACTAGTGGCGGCGTGGCGTGTCGCTAGCGGCTGCTA
>WQXJ01000096.1 GCA_009784895.1 Micrococcales bacterium
CAACCTAGTTTCCGCCCGTCAGCCATATTCGCGCTCGGATCAGTGTCCAACGAATTCAACGTCTTCTGCCAATCAACCGGACCGGGTTTGAACCTCAGCAGCCGGTTGGTCTGGTAAGGCACGTCGACACTGGCACCGCTTTGTGTGGTTGACACTGTCGCGGTGTAATCCCCGGCCACCGTTGCCGAGACAGTAGCCGTATAGACACCCAAGGCCTGGCGAGTCCACGCCCCAATAGTCGCCGCCGTACCAGCCGGCAACTCGGCTTTGGCTGCCAGGGCAGCTATTTCACTACTGGCTAGGTCGACGGGCTGGTCAGCCAGGTTGAAGGCATACAAGGTGATAACCGCACCGGCCGTGCCCACTTCGGTTTCGGCTGGTGGGATAGGAGTCGCCGTGTAATAGGAGTGGGTGACATCCCAGTTTTGGGCCATAAACGCTGCCGTCAACGTTGGGGTCAACGCGACCGGGGCTTGACCCGGCCAGGTGTAAGCGAAATCGAGACCATAGGTGGTCGGTGTAGTCGAGGTGACCTTGATCTTGTACGTACCATTAGGGCCCTGCACCGGGTCAGACAAGACCGCACCGACCGGGGTCACGGCCACCGAATACCGGTTCAACGCTGGCGTGGCGTCATACCAGTCGGTCACCGGGTTGTCGTTCCCATCCACCAAGATCGCGGTGACTTCGTAACAGTCATTACCGTCAGCGGACACACCCGGATGCGACGGTGAAATCGCCACACACGGTGCGATCGACAGACTTGATTTACCCGGGTCGGGTGGACCGGAAATGAAATGAGCGGTCGTGTTCGGGTTCGGTGCCGCCAACGTGGTGATCTCGGTGGTGCCCTGATAGAACACGCGGATCAAATGATCGCCACTATCGGTGCCACTAACCGTGGCCGTGTACTGGCCCAAAGTTGAGGTTGGGCTAAACGCCGAGAACGACAAAGCCACACCGGTCGGACCGGTAGCAGACAGTTGTGCTTCCCGCCCGGTCATAGGCAGACCACTAGTTGAAATCAGCATCACAGTGATAGTGCCCGTGTCATTGCCGTCAGCCACAATCAGATCAGAGGAAACCCGTTTCGTGGTCTTCGACAAATCCAGGTCATCGCCTTCCCGGAACGTCAACGTCTGGGGGGACTTCTGGCTGGCCGGCAGACTAGCCGGGTTGCCGACATCGGCCCCGTCATACCTGGCTGAGGCCACATAGTCACCTTCCGGGGCCACCGCAGTGACCGTGATCTGCGCCAAACCCAAAGGTGACGTCAAAACCGGTTGGGATGCGGCACCCGGGGTCATGGTCGCGCCACCGGCCGTCGGTGTGGCCGTGGAAGTGGTCACGTTGAAGGTGACTGGGGCGTTTTCGATCGGGTTGTGGCCGTTCTCATCCATCACCTCTCCGCTCACCGTGTAGGCCGCAGATCCATCGGGCGACAGGCCAGAAGAAGCCGGCGGGCTGACTAGCATCCTGGTTTGGTTATGGGCCGGGACAGACCAGACATTGAATTCGGCTGGTTTAGTGCCAATGATGACTGAACCGCCACCGGTTTGGGCACCAGACGCCCTGACCTGACGGATGTCAGCGAAGATCGAGTAAATCCGAACGGTGTAAACACCGCTTGGGCATTCCCCGGCCACTAGTGGGACGGAACAGGTGACGGCCAGGGCATTATCAGCCCCGGTCAGTGGCGGATCAGACTGGGTTGACCAGAAACGGGCACCATTCACTCTGAGCGGTGCGGCCGTGACATCGGACATGGTGATCCGACCGACCCCGTCTGTCACCGGGTTGTCGTTAGGACCAACCAGGGTGATAACACCCTCATAGAAACCCCAGGTATTCGGCGCCTTAGAAGCGAACTGCCAATCGGCGTAGGGCATCGGGGTTTTCGGAGTGATCACAAATCTCGAGCTGGACAGGCAATCAGGGTTGGCCGAGCCGTCGACACAGATCTCCGATTCGGCAATGAAGCTGGCCGGCCGGGTGCCCAACGACTGTGGCGTGCCGGCTTCGTCGTAGCTGACGGTGACTTGCAGGGTGCCGGCCCTGACAGTCCTGATGCGGAAGGTGTAGTCGCCGCTACCGGCCGCAGTCTCGGCCAGGTTGTCGACCCAATAGTCGCTGCCTTGGGTCAGCGGGTTGCCATTTAGCGTGACCGAAATCGACAAGTCTGCCCCTTTGCCGGTCAAGGCGTTGTCAGCACAGTCACGCAGCCGCACGGTGGCGGACCTGAAGTCAGTCCGGTTGGCCAGCCTGTCACCAGTGTTATCTAGTTCAAAAGCCGTGGCCGGTGGCGGCAAACACAAGCCACCGGACTTGAAGTAAAGCTCCGCCGGATGCCGAGTTGCACCCGGAGTGGCGTTGGTGCTAAACGGCGTGGCCACACCGCCCACATTGGCCCTGGCCGTGACGCTGTAGGTGCCAGCAACCGCAGCCGTGACCTGCAAAGTGCACTCTCCGCTGGCATTGGTGGTGCAAGCAGCGGTCTGGCTGCCATTGCCAAATGCTGCGCCGGTTGCCGTGGCGCCGGTTGCGGCCACTGGCGCCAGGGTCATGCCGACTTCCTGGCCCTGGACTGCCACGTCCTGCATCACGCCGTCAGCGTCCATGACACGGCCAGCCAACTTGGCCTTAAGTGAGTAGCTGCCACCGGTGCTGGCCGGCAGGGTCACAGCCTGCGGGTTGGCCGGATCCGGGGTTGGCGTGGTGGTCAACGAGCTGGAGGCCAATGACATGATCGGCACATAGGTCAACCGGCAAATGACCGAGGCACCCTGTTGGACGGCACTGGCGGCCAGCGTCAATTGGCTCGAAGAATTGACTGTGATAGCCACCGGTGACCCTGTGGCCGGGTCAAAGCAGTAGGTGTCGATGGGCGCGTGAGAGGCGTCCTGGCGGGTGCCGAGTTGCCAACCGGTTGGCAGGGTCGCAGCGTTGATCACGACCGGCGAATTGGTGGCGCTGAAGGCATGGGCCCGGCCCGATGCCGTCCAGTTGCCATCAGCGGTAGTCGTCACGGAGGCGGTGTTGTAGGAAGGCAGCGTCGAAGAAACGTTGGTCAACTGGTAGTCGAACTTCGAGCCGACCCCACCCAGCGTCCTGGCCTCGAGTTTGACAGTACCGGTGGCCACCCCCAGACCGAAGTCCTCGACCTCACCAACGGCCAGCCAGGGACGGGAGTTCCAAGCCGCATTGTTGCGGGCCGGCTGTTCGGTGGTGTTCAAGGAGGGGCCGGTCCAGGCATGGGCCGTGGTCGGGTTCAAACCCGCCCGAGCCCTGA
>WQXJ01000097.1 GCA_009784895.1 Micrococcales bacterium
AGATTGTGGCCGACGGCGTTGACAAGGGCTACCTGACGGTCATGATTGTTGACGAAGACGAAGTGCCGCTGGCCTGGCTGGCTGCGGATCTGACCTGTGAAGGTCCGGCCGGCTCCGAGATCACCTGCGGTCCGTTCACCGAAACCAGCACGGCTGGTCAGTACGTGGCCGAAGTGACCGGCAAGAAGTCTGGCGATTACACCATGACGGCCAGCCTCTATGACCGCCCGTTGAAGGTGCGTACCCCAGACGGCAACGACATTGCCCACTTCATCGCTGGCCCGCCTTGTGATCCGAATGAAGACCCGGATTGCAAGGGCGCGCTGCAGGCTGTGTTGCAGCCCACCACGCCAATCAGTGACTCGCACCCGCGGGTCTACGCCGATGGCGAGGACAGCTTCACGGTGACCGTGACGCTGGCCGACAAGGAAGGCAACCCGGTGCGCGATTGGACCGGCCCGAAGGTCTACAAGTCGGCCGATGGCACCCCCGCTGGTGCCACCGCCTCTTGGACCGATCCGGTTGAAACCGCTCCCGGTGTCTATGAGGTGTATTTGACCTCTGAAGACATTGCCGAGTTCTTGTTGGCGCTGGGTTATGACCCAGACGATAAAGACCTGGCCATCCCGTTCACAGACCCGCCGGGCAACAAGGCCGTGTTTGGCCCAGGTCCGCCTTGCACCGAACCTGACACCTCCAGCTTCACGCTCGATGCCGGACCGAAGTATTCAGAGGATCCCACCTCTTATTACACCGGCACCGTGGTTTTGATGGATTGCCAATACCGGCCCATCACTGACGCGCTGGACAACGATTACGCCAAGCTAAACGTCTTCCAGGCCGACGCAGGTCTGCCCATGATCTCGGTTGAGGATCTGGCCCAGTCAGCCACCACCCCAGGTACCTACACCGCCAAGATCTACGGCACCGCGCCTGGTTCTTACACGGTGGACGTGACCGCCCGGGTGGGTTCGGCTGCGACCGGCACCGTGATTGACACCGTGCCCGCCACCTTCCGCCCAGCGGGTGTTGATTGGACCAAGTCCTACTTCAATGCCACGCCCACCACCGAGATCCCGGCGGGTGAATCTGGCACCATCACGCTCTACGTTTTCAACAGTGCTGACGAGCCAGCCGAGTTGACGCCCGCCCAACTGGCCGCCATCACGGCCACGGCCGTCAAGACCGGCGGCGGCGCCGCCACCGTGACGCTGCCCTTCGTGGCCACCGCGGACACCGGCGTCTACACCGCCTCAGTCACCTCCACTGTGCCAGGGGAATACCTGGTGACGGTGATCAATGATGATGGCGACAACGTGGCCCTGATGACCGGCGGCAACGACACCCTGACCTGGGTGCCAGGCCCGGTTGACCCCGACAAGACGGTCAACTCACTGACCACCAAGGACACAGCCACCCGTGATGACGGGCTAGACAAGGGCTGGGCCCAAGTGGTGGTCCAAGACCAGTACGGCAACCCCATTCCGGGCGACAACAACGTCTGCCTGTACTTTGAGTTTGACAAGCCAGGCTTCTCGGCCATCGCCGATGGCCCCCGGTGGTTCGATGAGGCCTTGGGTGAGGATTCGGCCATGGCCGGCGCCACCTACGTTTGTGGCGAATCTGACGCCGACGGCGTGGTTCGCTTCGACGCGGTCTCGATGTACGCCTCGCCCATCAGTACCCCTGGCTTTGAGGTCAGGGCCCGCTACTTCACCTCGCCAACTGACTTTGTTGAGAACAACAACGACCCGGCTACCGGTGGCTACCCGCGCTACCTGCACTTCTCCAGGATCCCAATCGACGTCACCAAGTCATGGTTCACCGTTGAGCAGACCCAGCCAGACACCGGCGACGTGATTGCCAACGGCGAGGACTACTACACGGTGACGGTCTACCTGAGGAACTCCTACGGCACCCCGGTCAACCGTGGTTCGGTCGCTTTGACCATTAGCCCAGACCCGTCAGCGACCGGCAACCAGCCGGTGCCTGCCGGTGGGCTTAACTTCCTGTCTGGCACCGATGGCACGGCCACCAAGGCCATCACCTCAAAGGTTGACGGCACGTGGACCCTCCGCGTGTTGACTGGTGCGGACGAGCTGAGCTTGAACATACCCAATGACCCGGTGAAGTCGGCCGACATTTACTTCAAGTACGGCGATCCTTTTGCCGGTAACTCGAAGCTGTCTGACCCCGGTTATTACTCGTTTGCCGATGGCGAAGACACCCAGTTGATCAAGGCTGAGGTTCGCGATGCGTATGGCGCCACGGATGAAGGTAACTTGGTGCCCGGCGCCTGGGTGTTCTTCCATGTGCCGGCTGGCGTGGCCTACCGCTGCCAGGAGTTGGGCGGCGCCTACATGCTAGGCACTAGCCCTGGCGATATTGTGTGCACCACCGGTGACGGCACCGGCGGCACCGCGCGTGGCGTGGCCGTGCTTGAAGTGGTCTCTTACGAGGCGATCACTGGCCCGACCGAATACAACATCACCGCGCAGCTTGGTACCTTGGCGGCTCCGGGGGATTGGATCGAAAACGGTTCACCGGCCAAGGCCAGGTTCAAGCCGGGCACGGTGCCAAGCGAGCTGACCTCCACGTTGGAGATCATTTCGGATGATCCCAAGGTGGCTGGTATTGAGAACCACATTGGCCGCATTGTCATTCGTGACGCCGCGGGCAATGAGATTACCGCTGACGAAGATCAGGCCACCGTGACGGTGGAATGGCGTCTGGTTGGTTCGGACGGTCCTTGGTCGCAGCAGAGCGCCGACACGGTTGGTGGCACGGTTGACATTGAGTTCACTGACACGGTGGCTGGCACCTACGATGTGCGCGCCACGGTGGGTGGCAAGGTCATGGCCTTCGCTCCTGGTTCACGTGACACCGTGGTGTTCTCGCCTGGCGAGCCTGATTGGGGCAACTCTGAGTTCAACACCACCGACAACCCGGTGTTGGCCGATGGCGACAAGACCCACAGCGCGTGGGTGTATGTCCGCGACGAGTTCGGTAACGCCGTGCCCAACGTGCCAATTCGCTTCGCCGTGACGCAAGGCGCCGCGGACGTGGCCGGTCCGTGGTTCGGTCCAACCAAGAACACCCGCGACTATGCCAACGGCTCCACCAATGAAGAAGGCTACTGGTCCGTTGAGATTCGCTCTGAAGAGCCCGGTTCCTTCGAGGTTTCGGCCACTTCAGGCACCAACACCCTGCTGACCCCGGCTCCGGGCAGGCAGGC
>WQXJ01000098.1 GCA_009784895.1 Micrococcales bacterium
CAAAGTGGCTTGATCCAGTTTGCCCCTGGCGGTGGTGTCCAGACGGTTGGCCTCAACGTAGCCACGGTTGGTGGTGATAGTCGAGGTCAACGGGCTAGCGTCACCAGCCGTGAACACGAGCGTGGCGACAGCCTCAGGCTTGGTTATGTCGCGCCACTCGCCGTTGACATTGACCTGCACCGGGAACGAATAGGTACCAGGCTTGGTCGACTTGACATTGAAGGTGAACTTACCCCACACCGGATTGAGTGGGGTACCGGTGACATTCGGGTTGAGTTCAACCGTCGACAACTCCGGCACATCAGCCAGGTTCAACCTGACCGGTGCCCCATCAAGGAGGATTTCCGAAGCCGACTTGACCGTCACCGTCAGGGCATAGGTGTCGCTGCTGTTGGCCCGGACCTTGGTTGCCGGGTCGGTTGGGTCAGGACTGACAGCCCAACTCGACTTCGACGGGTCAGGTGCACCAGCGGTGAAAGCGATCTCGCGCGAGTCCCCGGCATGGTTGATGGCAGCACCACCAGCGGTGGCCGTGACCTGGAAAACACCAGGTTCGTCAGACCGGATATCAGCCCAGACCAGACCGGGTGTGTAAACCCCGTTCTGAGTGCACCAAGCCGGTGCTAAAGCCGTAGCCGTTAGCGGGCAACTAGTCAACGTCACCGAGGTGGTGGTCTTGGTGGTACCGAACCACGGACCAGGCACATCGGCCGCGCCCTGAGACACAGCCAGCGTCACATCGACACCAGGCACCGGGTTACCGAAAGCATCGGTTAGCAGCACCTTGGCCCAATGAGAGGCCAAGCCATCAGACAAGGCCAGCGAGGTTGACACTTCAAAGACCGAATGCTGCAGCGACAGCGCACCGTGAGTGAACGGCAGCGACACTGGCGAGCCGGACTCGACTTGGCTGCCACTGTGTGTGGCTGTGCCAAGCCAGGTGCCAGCCGAGGTGGTGGCAAACTGGACGCTGGCGACGGCATCGGCCCCGACCGTGGCAGTAACCGACTGGCCCAAGTCGCCCTTGGCGAAAGCGAACTCGACCACGCTGCCGGCTGCTGCTGTCACCGGATTGTCGTTGGCGTCGATCAACGTCACCTTGACGATGTAAGTGTCAGCGCCGTCGGCCACCTTCGGTGGGTTGCCAATGACTTCGATCTTCGACCGGCCATAGTCAACCGGACCGGCCACAAACTTGGCTTTGGCCGGACTACCAGTGACGATGTCAACAGCGCCCACCCGGGCCGTGACGTCATAGGTGCCAGACTTGGTCGAAACCAAAGTCAACTCAGCCACACCAGTTGCCGCCCCGGTGTTGCCCGCAGTCATAGTGCAGAACGCACCAGCCCCACCAGCCACCGTGGCACCCTCGGCGCAAACCTTGGCCGTAGTGCCTGTCGGCACGGCGAACCGCACCTGGCCACCTGGCACCGGGTTGTCGAAGCCGTCACGTAGGTGAGCCGTGATCACCTGGGTCTTCACGCCATCGGCCGTCGCCTGAACGGCAGGCGACACCAGATAAGACTTGACCCCGTCAACCGGGCCGGCACAGAACGTGACCTGAGCCGGGCTACCAGAGATATTGGCCGCACCCAGCATGGCCGTCACGTTGTAACTGCCGGCAGTGGTTGAAGTCAGGGTGACCGCGACCACGCCGTTGGCATCGGTCGCGTATGGACCGGCTGGGCTGACAACCACCGGGCTGTCGACCGCGATATCGACGCCTGCGCCGCCAACCTTCAGATTGTTGATGTCGCGCAGGGTGATGGTGCCGGTCCACGTGTCAGTGCCGTTAGCCACGACACAACCACCCGGACCGCTCGCCGTACCCTGAGCCACCACCAGGGTCGACCTGGTCGGGTCCGGCACGTCAGTATCAAAGATGAGCGTGGCCGGTGAACCCTGCACGGCCAGGCCAACCGGCCCATCGACGGTTAACCGGACCGACTCGGCTTTCGTGTCAGTTACCTCAACCCTGGCCAAACCAGCGGTCGAGGTTTGCAGCGTCAGCGTGTTCCACGGCGCCGCCGTGGTCCCCGCGATCCGGGCATCCCCGTTGACAGTGAACGCCAAGTTGACACCCGAAACCGGGTTACCGTTCAGGTCGGTGACGAGAACCTCACCATAGTGTTTAGCGTTACCGTCACTAAGAACCTTGCCCGATGACGTCACCAAGGTGGCGTTAGTAGCGGCCCCAGCAATGAACTCGGCTGTTTGCGGCGAACCACTAACCGTGCCAGTCGGCACAGTCGCGCTAACCGCATACATGCCAGCCTTGGTGTCAGTGAAACTGATAGTGGCCACACCATCAACCGTCCTGACCGTCTTCGAACCGACATGGGTTGGGTCAGTGTTGAGTGTCCAAGTCAGGACCACATCAACCTGGCCGTCAGCCCGGTCAATCAGGTTGCCGTAAGCATCCCGGATAGTTACTTCACCAGTGTGGTCACCTACACCTGCGACCTTGGTCTGACCCAGAGTCTTCAACACGAACGTCGATTGGGACGGGTCAACCGTCTTGTCGGCAATAAACCTGACCGTGGCTGGTGAACCAGTTTGGATAGCGGTCGTACCAACCATGGCGGTGACACCATAAGAGCCAGCCTTGGTTGAAACCAGGGTTAGTTCGGCTATGCCCTTGGAAGTACCGGTCGTAGCGGTGGTCATAGTGCATGTCACACCAGTCCCACCGTTGATGGAAGCACCCTCGGCGCATCCCTTGGCCATAGTGTTGGCTGGTACGGCGAACCGTACTTGGGTGCCACCGATCAGGTTGCCGGCCCCGGCCACACCATAGGCGTCACGCACAATGGCGCGAACTACTTGAGTATCACTGCCGTTGGCGACAGCCGGGTTGACCGGCGAAACCAACTCACTGTTGACACCATCAGCCGGGCCTGGATCGAAGGTGATTGTGGCTTCGTAAACACCTGAACCGACGGCTGGGGTTTCGACAGCGTCGCCACCGACTTGGACGGTGACTTTGAAGTCACCGGCCACTTCGGAACGGATCATGACCTGACCGGTGCCCGTTAGGTCTGAAGTGACCGTATAGGGTGCGCCGATCGGACCGGCCGGCGTGACCGTGACCACAGCTGAACCCATGTAAACCGAGCCGGTTTCGATGTTCCGCAGGTTCACCGTGACCGTATACGAATCGGTGCCGTTGGCCTGGACCTTGCCAGGGTCAGGGTTGGACCCCGTC
>WQXJ01000099.1 GCA_009784895.1 Micrococcales bacterium
ACATTATTGCCTCGTTTCGCTCTATTCGATGATGGGGTTGTGTTTGCTTAGGGCTTGTCGGGTGACAGGCTCAGCTGCTTGCAGGTGCTGGTGGTCAGGCGACCGCCGGCTAGCACGGGTCTAGCCGGGGCCGACCGTTTGCCTGGCAGAACACCGCTGGGTGGTCCGCTAGGGGTGGGCATGAAGCGGTTTGCCGGCTAGATCCAAGAAGGCTTCGCCAATGGCTTCGGACTGGGTGGGGTGGGCGTGAATCAATTCCGCCACGTCCTCGGGGTGAGCCTCCCAACTGACTATCAGCTGGGCCGCGCCCACCAGTTCGCCAATCCGGGTGCCGATCATGTGCATGCCAACAACCGGTCCTCCGGCTACGCGCACCAGCTTGACAAAGCCTTGCGTGCCTAGCACCTGGGAACGGCCGTTGCCAGCCAGGTTGTATTCGATGGTTTCGATGGCGTCGGCGCCGTGGAGTTCCTTGGCCGCCGGTTCGCTCAGGCCAACCGAGGCGATCTCTGGTTCACAGTAGGTCACCCGGGGGATGTTGGCCTCGATCAGGCCTGGGACGTTGATACCGGCAATGCGCTCGGCCACGGCAATGCCCTGAGCAAAGCCGCGGTGGGCTAGCTGCAGGCCTGGGACAATGTCGCCAGCGGCCCAAATCCCGGGAATGCCGGTGCGCAACTGATCGTCAGTCAGCACAAAGCCGCGGTCCATCTTCAGGCCAACCTCTTCGTAGCCCAAGCCAGCGGTGTTGGGACCGCGACCCACTGCTACTAGGACCACATCCCCGCTGAGGGATTCGCCACTATCTAGCTGCAGGGTGGCCTGGTCGGCGTTCTGGCTAACGTCTTTCACCATGGCGCCGGTCTTGAAGGCAATCCCACGGCGCCTGAAGACGCGTTCCAAGGCCTTGCAGATGGCTGGGTCTTCGTTGGGGGCCAGACTGGGCAAGCCCTCAACTACCGTGACATTGGCGCCGAAGGAACGCCACATCGAAGCGAACTCCAAACCAATCACGCCGCCGCCCAGCACAATGGCGTTCTGGGGGATCCAGTCCATGGTCAACGCCTGGTCAGAGGTGATGACACGGCCCTCAATGTTCAGGCCGGGAATGGAGCGGGCATAGGAGCCGGTGGCTACCAGAACGTTGCGGCCTTCGACCCGTTGGCCAGCCACCTCAACAGCACCTGGGCCAATCAGCCGGCCGTGGCCGTTGATTAGTTCGACCCCACGGGCCGAAACCAAGCCGCTTAGGCCTTTGTAGAGCCGGTCAATCACGCCCTTCTTGAAGTTGTTGACCTGCTCCATGTCAATGCCGGTCAGCTCGGCTTGGATGCCGACGTGACTGGCATTGCGGACTTCATCAGCCACTTCGGCTGAGTGGAGCATGGCCTTGGTGGGAATGCAGCCACGGTGCAGGCAAGTGCCACCCACCTTGTCCGCCTCGATCAGGGCCACGTCTAAGCCCAGTTGGGCGCCGCGCAGTGCCGCAGCGTAGCCGCCGGAGCCGGCTCCCAACACCACCATGTCAAACAAGCGATCTGCCACTTTGCATCACACCTTCTTTAGTGTCTTGGCCGTTGGGCCTAGCGAAGTCATTTTGTTTCAGGACAATGAAAACAAGGTCCCACGCCATCCTTTCATGATCTGACGCCAACGAACCATGTGATTGAGAGTTAGGCACACTATTCTGGGGCGGTGAGTTGGTTCAGACGGTCAAAGCGGCCAAAGAACGGGCATCCGAATGTGGCGCAGGTCACGCAGAGCGAGGCGCGACGCGAGACCATGGCGCACCTGAAGGACTTTGTAGCCAGCCGTGTCGGAGTGGAAGCCTACATCGAGCCACCCAACAAGGACATTCAGACCACACTGCTGCTCATTGCCACCACCGGCGAGTGGACTAGGCGCAAAGTACCTGATGGCCGCGCCGCCCGCGACATTGCCGGGCAACTCGGCATCCCGGTTTATGACGTTAACTTCACCGGTTACCCCCAGCGCATGCGGGACTGGAACGCGGCCCACCGGACCAAGAAGAGGCCTGGCCAGTAGGTCAGATGGCACTCCAGGATTTTGCTGGGGTTCGGGGCCGGCCCTAGAATCTAAGCACCGGCCAGTTGGCATTGCGGGACTTCGCTGCCATACACAATCCCAGGACCGCTAGGCAGTCAGCGACATCGCTGATTGGCGGAGTCTGGGGAATGGCTCGAAGCCACTGATCGTTAATTTCGATGCACGTAGTTTGCTAAATAATGATCTGAGGTTTTGTGCGAGGTTTCTCCCGAACTGCTCTTGGCGCGGTTGTCACGTCTCTAGCGGTCTTTGGCTTGGTCGCCTCTGCTGCGGCGACACCGGTCAAGACCAGGTACGTTGAGGCGGCATCGGCCAGGTTTGACCTGCCCGCCGCGGCCGGCCAAGCCCAGGCAGTGACCCCGGTGATGCCGACCTGCCAGTTGCGGGTGCCTGCCGTCCCCGCCAACGAGCCCCTGGTGCCAGCTACCGAACCGGCACCCGCCAACGAGCCCGTCACGGATTTTCTGGTTGCCAAAGGCCCGGTCATCCCAAGCAGCGATCTGCCATTTAGCCCAGCATCGAAGATCAATGCCGTCGAGGCGGCCACCCCCACCAACGAGGTGGCCAGCGCTCCAGAGCCCGAGTCTCCAGGTGAAGCTGAGCCAACCGGCCAGGCCTATCAGAAGGTGACCGAACCAGCCGCCGAGCCGGCAGAAGCCAGTCCTGACCAACAGCCGGCCCCAGCGGCTACGGCACTGCCGGCTGGTGTTGACACCGAAATCGATTGGATCACCTTGGTGGATGGTGCCACCCCGGCTTTGGTCGGTGCCTACATCCAGTTGGCCACTGCCCAGGCGGCCCTGCCAGCGGCCGAAGAAGCGGTCGATGCGGCCATCGCGGCGCATGCTGAGGCCCAGAGGCGTCATGCCCAGCTGACCGACTCGCTGGCCACGGCAAGGCGCCAATTGGCCGAGATGACCCAACTAGCCGCAGCCGCCGACCAGACTCTCGACGAATCCAGCCTGGCTTTGGGTGCCATGGCCCGCGAGGCCATGACCAAACGCGGCACGTACGATCCTGGCTTCGCCGTGGTGCTGGGCAACGACACGGTTGACCGAGCCATTGGCGAGCACCATGCGCGCGAAGCCATTGGCACCGCGCGACGCGCCGCCATCAGCCAGGC
>WQXJ01000100.1 GCA_009784895.1 Micrococcales bacterium
ACCAACATTGCGGCCGCCCTCAGACACAACGCCTACAACCCGCAACACGCCCTACTCATACTCCTGACCAGCCGAAAGGAGACTTTGCCGTGACCATGAGTACTACCAGGGTGGTAGCCCTGAACGTGTCGCTGAGTTTGAAGCCCGTCTGGAACCGCTGTCCGAGCTCGACCTTGTCTTGAAGATTGTGGGACGGCCGGTGGATTTTTCAGCCGAACAGGTAAAATCTAACTTGGCCAAATTGGATGCTGATTGGGACGGTTACCTCAACAAGCTCGGAATCAGCGATATTTGCGTGATCGGTCCCGACTATGAAGCAGGCGAGGTTTTCATTGGAGCCTGTGACAAGGAGATCCCGGCAATGGTCGCGGACATTGGGTTCCCAATCAGGCTTGAGGCAGGTTGGTCCGCGGAGCGCAACTGAACAGTGGGAGCAGCGCAAAGAACTGGGTGCCATGCGTCGTTGTGATTGGCGGTCTTGGCGCGATATGGGTTTGTTACCGGTTTTCGGGCTCATCGCATTTGGGGGTGTAGTTTGGGTCTGAAGCCTCCGGTTTCCAGTAGTGATCTGGCGATGTAGTTGGTTAGGTTACGGAATCCGAGAGCGGAGCCGCGGAGGTGTTCTAGCCGACCGTTGATGGCTTCGGTTGGCCCGTTTGAGGTGTGGGACCGGTTGAAGTAGGCCAGTATGTCGTTAGCCCGCCTTTTCAGTGTCCGGCCTAGCGTGATGAGTTCACTCAAAATGGCGGGCACGCCGTGACTGAGAGAGTTGATGACGTCACGCATTTGTTGGCGGCCCCTTGCCTGGTTGGGCTCACGGTAAGCGGCGACCATTGATTGGTAGACACCCCAGGTGACTTCAACCTGGAGGTGGTCCTCGTTAGCGAATAGGGCATCGAGCCGCTGCTGCTGCCGGTCGGTCAGCAACCTGACCCCGGTATGCAAGGTCCGTCTGGCTGAATACAACGGGTCACCGGCCCGTCCACGATGCCCATGGAGGTCTTGTTGAACGCGGCGGCGGCACTGATCCAGAGCCTCACCAGCCAGCCGCACCACATGGAATGGGTCCATCACCGCCACAGCGTCGGGCAACTCCTGGCTGGCAGCGGTTTTGAAGCCAGTGAACCCATCCATCGCCACCACCTCGATCTGTTCCCGCCAGTCGGCCGGGCGGTCCTCCAGCCAGGCGGCAAAGACTTGCTTAGAACGACCCTCCACCATGTCCAGTAACCTGGCTGGCCCGACCCGGTCCCTGACCGGCGTCAAATCGATGATCACGGTCACATACTTCTCACCCCAGCGGGTATGCCTCCAGCAATGCTCGTCCACCCCGATCACCTTGACGCCGTCGAACCGGCCCGGATCACCGATCAGCACCCGCCGGCCCTCAGCCAACACCGCGCTATTAGCGGTATGCCACGACACCGCCAAGCCCTCAGCCACCCTGGCCACAGTCAAATGTTGACAGACAATGGCTTCCAAAGCCCACTGCAGTCCACGCCGAGACAACCTGGCCCTGGGTTCAGCTGCCCTGGTGGCGTCCTGCCGCCACACATGCTGGCAAGCCGCACACCGGTAACGACGCACCTGGACCAGCAACACGGTCGGCCGCCAACCCAACGGTTCATGCGCCAGGCGGCGGGTCACCATGTCCCTCGCCAGCCCCTCAGCCCCACACTGGTGGCAGAACCGGTCATCGTCGACCAGGCGGCACCTGATCTCAGCTCGGCTAGCAGTGACACGCTGACTGACAGCCACCAAACCAAGCTCGTCAAGACGGCAAAAAGTAGTCAAGTCAGGATCAGTAAAGGTACCGTGAAACAAGTCGAGGCCTTTCGAACGGACGTATTGAACAACATCCATCCTTGAGAGGCCTCGACCCCCACCCAAGCAGCGACACGCCCACCAACCTCAACCCCGCCCTACACCCTGGTTTACGAAGAGCCCTGAAACTGCCCAAAGTCTGACCGGCTGACTTCCGACCGACTGGGGGACTCGGCATCGGGCAACAACTGTCTGCGGTCACTGGGCCAACTGCCAGGTGAGGTAGCAGCCAACCGATTGTTGGAGGAATGGCGCTGGGCTCGGCCAACGGATTCTACTGACTGATTCAGGGTCGATTTTGGCCGTTGCCGGACTGTTTCCAGCTGCGATCTGGATGAACAGCCAGGTCAGGCGGGGGGCTAGGCAGGCACCTTGGTTTTATTCCCGTTACGGAGATTTCCGCTGCGGGGTGAACCGAAATAACTTCGATGCCGACCGCGCGTTGTTCATGACAGTTGGAGCGGCACAACCAAGACAGAGCATCACGCCTCAGCGCCGAGATCTTGGATATTGCGATTGGTGAAACCAGTTCATCAGGCGGACAGTGTCGTTCGAGAGGTCAAAGTATGAGGCAAGGTCACTTCGCAGTTCGTGGAGGACCAATCATTGTGCGGCTAGGCATTGTTGCTCTGGTTGTCACATTTGTGGTGGCTTTGTTGCTGCCAAACCAGGATTCGCCAGCGCTTGGTGAGGACAGCCCAGAGCTGGCGTCAAGCCAAGCCGCCACCCCGCCAGACAGCTCGGGGACTGGGGTTTTGCCGAGTCAGGACCAGCCCGGACTTAGCCCGGATGCGCCTGAGTCGGTGTCTAGCGGTACGCCCGGCGCGAACGACAGCGCGATCAAGCAGCCGGAGCCAAGTCAGGACCTGCCGGAACTAGGTCCGGATGTGCCCGAGCCGGTGCCTGGCCTTACGCTCGACGTGGAAGACAGCACGCCCAAGCAGCCGGAACCAAACCAGGCCCCACCGGCGAGCGGTGCGGCGGCTCCTGAGCTGGTGCCTGGCAATCCCACCACTTCTGACATGGCAATCAAACCCATGGCTGGGGAGATGGTGATTGACCTGTCAAGCGCGGCGGCGCTGAGTTACCCGGGCGTCAATTATCCCGGTGCGGGCGTCCTGCGGTTTGGCACCAATTACAACAGCGGCAGCGCCACCGGCAATAGCTACCGGATAATTCGATCAAATCCCTTTTCGATTGCTGTCAACAGAGTCATCGTTGAGACTGGGGTCACCACGCAGGTGACCTTGCAGGATGCCGCTTTCCAGACCGACTTTGACCTGGAAGGCACGGCCAACCTGACCCTGCTACTGGCAGGTACTAACTCGATCAAGGGCTC
>WQXJ01000101.1 GCA_009784895.1 Micrococcales bacterium
AGACCAGCAGTGGGCCACGCTAACCCAGTTGAGGACCTGGCATACCAACCTGATCAACACAAACATCCGCTAGCGACACGACCCGCCTTCCCGAAACCCGGTATACACCGAGGCCACCAGCCTAAAACCCCTCAAACCAACCTGAAAGATGGGAATCACCCGTTGGCCCAGTCTGGGTAACCGTCACGGTCTTCGTAATCGCCGGGCTGCGTACCACCTGCACCCGTGGCCTCCCGCGGCCCCGCGGCCGCTACTCGGTCGGGTGTCCGTACCCCCGGATAGGGTGATTTCCATGAACAGCTCTGCTGGGGTGCCTGAGTCCCAGATTGTCCTCTACCAGACGGACGACGGCGAGACACGAATCGACGTTCGCTTGATCGACGAGACGGTGTGGCTGTCTCTAGATCAGATGGCTTCGCTGTTCCAGCGCGACAAGTCGACGGTGTCACGGCACATTTCGAACGTTTTTTCTGAGGGAGAACTGGATCAGGCAGGAACTGTTGCAGATTATGCAACAGTTCAGACCGAAGGAACTCGCAGGGTGGAAAGGCGGGTCACCCACTACAACCTAGACGTGGTCATTTCCGTTGGTTACCGGGTGAAGTCACTGCGCGGCACGCAATTCCGGCGCTGGGCACTTGGCGTGCTGAAGGAATACCTGACCAAGGGCTTCGCGCTGAACGACCCGCTGTTGAGGCAGGCCGGTGGAGGCTCGTATTGGCGGGAGCTGCTGGACCGCATACGTGACATTCGCTCGTCGGAAAAGGTCTTTTACCGCCAGGTTCTCGACTTGTACGCCACCAGCGCTGACTACGACCCGAAGGCTCCCGAAAGTATCGAGTTCTTCAAGGTTGTGCAAAACAAGATGCATTACGCCGCCATCGGGCACGCAGCCTCAGAGTACGGCGAATACCTCAAGCGCCTGGCAGAGGAGCCGTCGCCTGCCGAACGGGACTATCTGGACGCGATCAAGACAACCCAGAAGCGGATCGAGTCAACACAGCTACTACCAGACAAGCCCCTGTGAAGCGCAGGTCGCCCTTTGAATCAGGCCATCGATCCGGTGTGCCTTCCGCACTCATACCGCCCTGTGTGGGGCCGGAATCAGTTTATCTACATTTGCTAGAATGTAGACATGCGCTCAATCAGTATCGCCGAGCTGCGCCAGAACCCGGCCCCCGCCTTGGACACTGTGGCACGCGGCCAAGCGCTCACGGTTACCCGCTACCGCCGGCCGGTGGCGCGGATTGTGCCCGTGACCCGCCAGCATGTGCGCGGAACCGACGTCATGCAGGCCCTGGCATCGACCCCGGTCGACGACCAATGGGCGCTTCAACTTGAAGCCGAGCGGTCGATGGACCGAGCCGCCGACCCCTGGAAGCACTGATGAGGGTACTGCTCGACACCAGCGTCCTCATCCCTATCTCTGAGGCCGGGCAAGAACCACCTGACCTGTCAGATGTTGACGACGCGTTGGTTTCAACCCTGAGTTTCGCCGAGTTGGCGATTGGCGTCCACTCCGCAACGAACGTTGCGGTTTTGCGCCATCGGACGGCCCGGCTGGCCGCCCTGCGAGAGGTCTTCGGTGCCGGCTTGCCCTTCGATGATGACTGCGAAAAGTCCTACCAACGCATCCTGGCGCATATCGCAGATGCCGGCGGAGACGTCAAAGCCCGGCGCTTTGACAGACTTATCGCCGCAACTGCGCTGACACACGACGCGACGCTCGTGACTCGAAACGCCGAGCACGTCGCCAGCCTCAGGCCGCTGGTCAGCATAGACGTTCGCTAACCGGACCACTTTGCCCGGGCGAGGAAAAAGACCCGATGGAACGGGAACAGAACCTTGCCGTCGCGCCGGACCGGGTAGGCGTCGACAATCAGCGACCGGTACTGCTCCAAAAACTCTGCCCTGGAATCCTGATCAGTCAAGCGCTCCAGGTAAGGGCGAAGACCAGTGCCGCGGTACCACTCGACGATGGCGTCATGCGAGGCCATGGCTGGCATGTATTGGGTCACCCAGAGGTCTACCGAATCGGCCAAAGCGCTGGCCACGTCGTAGTACCAGGCCGCCCGGTGGATGGTGTAGGTGTTCGGCACGTCGCCCAACAGCGCCTGCCAGTGGGGTTGGGCCAACAGCTCAACCAAGGCGGTGTGCACCGGCATCTCGTCAGTGTCCGGAACCTGAACCGCCATCACTCCCCCGGGCCGCAGCAGCCCAAACATCGAGGCCAGCACCGCCTCTTGATCGCTGATCCACTGAATGACGGCGTTGGAAAAGACCAAGTCGAACTTGCCCAGGAATCCCAAGTCGCCGGTCGCATCTGCTAGGACCCATTTGACATGGGGCAGGACCGCCTTGGCCTGGTCCAACATGGCAGGGGAGTTGTCCAGACCTACCAGCTCGACTTCAGGCCAGCGTTTCGCCAGGACGGCGGTGGAGTTGCCCGGCCCGCAGCCGATGTCGATAATCCGGCCGGGTGCAGAAACGTCCACTCGCGCAGCCAGATCGATCGAAGGTTGTGTCCGTTGCCTCTCGAACACCAGATAGGCCGCTGGATCCCATTCCGCCACCCGCGCATGCTACCAAGCGGCGGGCAGTTTATGGATCTGTGTGGAAACGCCGCCCGTGCCGGCCATTAACTATGCAGGGACAATAACCGGTCCGTACTGAAGCGGGTTCGGGGAAGGAGCTTCAAATGCTCAACAGGATGCGTGGTCGCCAATACCGGCCAGAGTGGTTCTCTGTCGTCTCAACGCCCGCTTCAGGGCCCTCACCGAAAGGCGATCACATGATCACACAAAGGAAGTCCAAGACTGGCTGGCGAGGTCGTCTGGCCAGCATTGCAACAGCCCTCCTGTTGGGCATGGGTCTGACTGGCGTACCGCTAACGGCTAGCCACGCTGCCACTGTCCCGCCTGCTCCCACCGGCGTAAAGGCGGTCAAGCGTGACAATTCGTCTGCCACGGTTTCCTGGAACGCCTCTGCAGGCGCCACCTCCTATCAGGTTGAATATCAGTCAGCCAACACCAGCTGGACCTGGAAGACGGAAACCGACTATAAGACGAAGACAGCCACATCGTTTGTCTCCACCAAT
>WQXJ01000102.1 GCA_009784895.1 Micrococcales bacterium
CACCCTAGAAATTGACGACATCGACATGGTGGGTGACATCATCGTGGGGGACGGCGCCACACTCACGCTGCTAGTGAAAAACTCCGGCCTGATTGGCAAAACCCCCTCCGAAGCCAATTACCTCTGGGGCCGGGCCTCGGGCGGCAACGGCATCACCATCACCGGCGGCACCGACAGCACCATCAACATTGATTCAGCGGCCAACCCCGGCACCACCACCAGCGGCAACCTCCAGGTCACCGGCCGGGGTGTCAAAGGCATAGGCAGCGCGGGCAAGGTTGTTGTCAAAGGTGGCAAGAAGGTCACGGTCCAAGATCCAGGCGGTAGCGCCACAGCCATCAACGCTTCGAACCTCACCGTTACTGGCGGTGACCTGTTGGCCACCTCGTCGATCGCTGGCATCAGTGGGTCGGCTATCACCATTTCCGGCGGCAAGGTTAGCGCCATCGGCAACACTGACGGCATCAGCGGCGGCCACGTCACCATTAGTGGTGGCCAAACCGACGCTTCGAGCACCGCGACGGGCAGCGCCATTGCGGGCGATGAGCTGGACGTTACCGCTGGCACACTAAACGCCACCGCTTGGAACTACGGCATCAACGTCACCGACGTTGACATCAGTAACGGCACGGTGGTGACCAATGTGACCAGTCTTGACCCCAACTCGGCCGGACTGACTGGCACCGATGTCACTATCAGAGGCGGGCAAGTCACGGCCTCCAACACCGGTGAAGGTGCAGCCATCAGCGGGACTCTGGTGAAGATTTCGGCCGGGAACGTTACGGCCAACGCAATGGCCTTGGGTCCGGCCTGCTCAGGCGGAGCTGGCATTGGCGGTTCCATGGGGGCCAGCGCCGGCAGTATCGTCATCTCAGGTGGCACAGTGACCGCCAAGGGTGCCAATTCGGCCGCTGCCATTGGCGGCGGCGGTGCCAATATCGACTGGACCAACACCGTGCTTGGTCCAGGCGGTGCCGGCGGCTCGGTCACCATAACCGGCGGCACGGTTAGCGCCACCGGCGGCGGCAAGGTGCAAGGCACCAGTGCTCCTGTTGGTGGCGGCGCCGGTATTGGCGGCGGTTTCGGTGGCGCAGCGGCCACTGTCAGCATTGCGGTGGGGGCCGACCTGACCGTCTACTCCTCCGGTGATCTGCCGGCCATCCACGCCGGCAACAACAATCCGGGTAACGGCCACTATGTCAACGCCATTTTGACCCAGGCCATACCCGTACCCGCTACCTTCGACGTGAAGGTAGCTGGTACCAGCACCGTTCTTAGGACTCTGAGCCTGCCAAACAACTACCTCGGCTTTGCCTACACCACCGGCACCACAGCTATGCGCACCGACCAGATTTGGGTCTACGACAGCGCCACACTGCTGGGAGACCTGGTGCGTGCGAACGATGACGGCCCGGTCTTTTCGATGAAGGCCCTGGCCGATTACAACGGCCACGGTCAGCCAAACAATTCTGGCTGGATGCCGGTCAAATTCAGGGACTACTACCAGGTCACCGAGAAGTACGTTGACCTGGCCGGCAACCCAGTGCCTGGCATGGCAGACACCAACACCCAAATCAAACTGGCGGCCAGCCCCCGGACCTACACCAAGGCCGTTCCGAAGGTGACCGGCTGGGCCGCATTGGGCTACTACATCGGGGACACTTACCCGCCGCAGTCTGGCACCTATCAGACCGGCGGCACGGTCACAATCAATCCGCTCAATGACCACTACACGGTCTACTTCGTTTACACCGACGTCACCTCGCTGACGGTTACCCAATCAGTCGACGGCCGGCTAGGAAACCTAACCAAGCCGTTCGTCTTTTCCATCTACTTCTTTGAAGATGAACACGGCAACGTGCCGGTGACCGGCAAGACCTATCACTTCACAAAGACCGGCCCGTCGGGTACATCAGCCGGCTTGGCCGAGGTTGACGCATTTGGTGTGGTGACATTCAGTTTGGCTCATGGTGAAGCGTTCACTCTAGAGGACGCCCCAGCGACGGCCTATTTCCGGATAGTTGAAGACCTGGACACCAATTACGCGACCACGTTCAAGGACAGCACCGAAAGTACCTCGGAAGATGGCACCGATACGGCCGCGAATAATGTGGGCCCCAGGTTGATGTCAATAGAGCGGTCGTTCGACTTCACCAACCTGCGGGCCGATGTGCCCCCCACCAATGTGACCTGGCCGGCCCGGCCACTGGTGGGCTTTATAGGCCTGGTGCTAGGACTGGCCATGCTGGCGGTTTTGTCGCAGGTGGACCGAAGAGCAGCCTTCAAAAGGCCCTGAATCCAGCCGCCGGCCACGCCGGCGCCGGCGCACCTGCAACAAATCCGCTGCCTTGACACAGGCGCAGGCAACGAGCTCCAGCCGGTCGCCCCTATGAGGCGAAAACCGCGCGTCGCTGCGAGGCGCCGCCTGAGGGCGGCAGGAGTCAATTATTCACTGGCCCTATGAGGCGAAAACCGCGACTGGGCGGGCGCGGCCCACCCGATCCGCCAGCAAGGCCACGAGTTCACCGTTGGGTCCTATTCCCGCCACCGGGTCATCTCTTGTGCCGGTCAAACCGGGCTCGGCCAGGATTGGCCGGCCGTGCACCAATTCACCGCTTTCGACTTGGCTGAGCTGCCTTATGCGAAACCTCAACCTGGCGGCGGAAGCCAGGCTCATCAGGGCGGAAACATCCAGGCCCGGCGGATTCGAGCCAAAGCTCGGTGTCACTGATTCTGCGGTGGTGTCAGGGCTCGGACTCGCGGAAGTTGGGGCAACGTGGTCCAAGGTGAACGGTCCGGCAGACAACCGGCGCAGGGCTGTCAAGTGCCCGCCCACACCCAGGGCTAGGCCCAAATCGCGGGCCAAGGCCCGGATGTAGGTACCAGCCGAGACCTCGGCCATGATGTCAACATCTAGTACATCGATTTCCTCGGTCATGCCAAAGCTCGGTCTCGCGTCAGTGGGGGGCTGTGCGGGGGGTGGCTCGGATTCTGGTGTTGTGTCAAAGCTCGGTCTCGCGGCAGAGGGGGGCGGGGCGGGG
>WQXJ01000103.1 GCA_009784895.1 Micrococcales bacterium
AAGCCGCCACCAGCTATGTGAAAGAAAACTGGTTGGAAGCCAAAGAGCCCTGGACACTGCCGGTAGTTGAGGTCGCACCGAACATCGACCAGGCTGAGCTGGATCAGGCCGTCAAGACGATCGCCGAACCGCTACTATCCGGGCCGGTCACGGTCAAAGTTGACACTTCGAGCGTCGAGCTGCCGGTCGAAGAAGTGGCCGCGGCCGCCCAGATCGAGCCCAGCGAAGGCCACCTAGTTCTGAGCTTCAACGCCGAACTCTTAATGGCTTCAGTTTCCAAACAGTCACCGGTCGACCTGCTGACCGAACCGCAAGACGCCCACTTTGCGATTGTTGACGGGGTGCCGCAAATCGAAGACGGCGTCGCAGGCGAAGGTGTCGACCCGGACCAGCTTGTTGACCAAGTCGCCAAGGCCGCCATCAGCACAGACCAGCGTGTCGCCACGGTCGAACTGATCAAAACCGATCCGGCCGCTGGGCGAGCCGAACTGGAGAAAATGGGAGTCAAAGAGCAGGTCAGCCGCTTCGAGACAATAGCTCCTTACAACCCGACGCGGACCAGAAACCTAGTCAAGGCGGCCGAGCTAGTTAGTGGCACCCTGGTCAAACCGGGCGAGACGTTCTCGCTGGACCAAGCCCTGGGGCACCGATCAGCTGAAAACGGCTGGACCTCGGCCGGAGTGGTTATCAACGGCAAAATGGAAGAAGGCATTGGTGGCGGGTTGTCGCAGTTTTCAACCACGCTTTACAACGCCTCGTTCTTAGCCGGTATGGAGGATGTTGAACACACCCCACATTCGAACTGGTTCAGCCGCTATCCCAAGGGCCGCGAGGCCACTTTGTGGGAGGGCATGCTGGACAACAAGTTCAAGAACAACACGCCCTACGGCGTGGTTCTAGTGGCCGGCGTTACCAGCGACAACGTGGTCTGGGTCGAGCTGTGGTCAACCAAGTATTGGGCGGTCGAAGCGGGTTTTGGCGAGCCGTACAACTACACCGCGCCGCGCACCATCGAGGATCCATCCGCAGACTGCAAACCCCAAGCCGCCGGCGGGTCTGGTTTTACCATCGAGTTTTGGCGCAAGTTGACGCTGGCTGGCGAGGTCAAAGAGGAACGAACCTGGAAGCACACCTACTCCCCCATCAACGCCTACAAATGCACCAAGGAGGGGTGAGGCCATTGGTCATAAGCCGAGCCAGGAGCTGTTGACGAGGCCTTTGGCCTAGGGAGCACCAAATACCAGCCGAAAGCCAAAGGTCAGGCGGCCTTCTGGACCCAGGCGGCGACATCGGCCAGCCGGGCGCCACCCCGGAAGGCCCCTCGAGTTCTCCCCCTTAGACCCCCTCGAGTTCTCCCCCTTAGACCCCCTCGAGTTCTCCCCCTTAGACCCCCTCGAGTTCTCCCCCTTCATGCTAGGATATGCGCATGAATGGCCAGGTTGAGCTCGTGCAGCGGCGACTGTTGTCGGTCGCCCTCGAGCGCCTGGCCGACGAACCAGCTGTGTTGCTCCAGGGGCCTCGAACCGTCGGCAAATCGACGGTGCTCAGGCAAATCGCGGCGGTGATCGGCGGTCACCTAGTTGACGCCGACGACCCAGCCACATTGGCGGCACTGCGCGACGACCCGTCGTTCTTCGTCGATGTTCCCGGCCCAGTTCTGATTGACGAGTATCAGCGCGCCCCCATTGTGCTGGATGCGATCAAGACCGTGCTAAACAGGCCTCCGACCCGGCCAGGGCGTTTCGTATTGACCGGGTCAACCAGCCACCAGTCCTTGCCGAAAGCCGCGCAGGCTTTGACCGGTCGCCTGCACCGAATGGCGATTCTGCCTCTAGCCCAGTGCGAAACGGAAGGCAGCACTGGCCTGCTGAAAATGCTTTTCGACCAGGGCGAGGCCGCCGCGAAGGCATTGCCTTCGACCACCACACGGAAGGACTACATCGATCGAATAGTTGCCGGCGGGTTTCCGCTCGCCCTGCGGAGGAGTGAGGCGGCTCGATCGCGCTGGTTCGAAGACTACATCAGCCTGACTCTGGAGCGCGATGCGGTCGAGCTCAGGCGCACCCGGCAGGCCGACCAGCTGCCCCAGGTGCTTCGACAGCTAGCATCCCAAAGCGCGCAGATGCTCAACTACGCCCGAGTCGCGGACGCCATGGGAGCCAAGGCCGAGACGGTCACCGCCCACACGCGGGTACTTGAAGCCGTTTTCCTGGTCCGCCTGCTGCCTGCCTGGGACAAGCGCCTGAGCGCCCGCACCTCCGCGAAACCCAAGGTTCATCTGGTGGATTCGGGAGTGGCCGCCCGTCTCTTGCGCATGACGGCGGCCAAACTCGAACTGAGGGATCCGACTGCTCTGACCGAGTTTGGGCACCTCCTTGAGACATTCGTGGTCGGTGAACTGCTCAAAGAGGCTGGTTGGATGGATGGCATCGCGACCGTTGGGCACTGGCGCACATTCGACGGCGACGAGGTCGACTTGATTATCGAGCGGGACAGCGGCCAGGTCATCGCCTTCGAAGTCAAGGCCGGTAGCCGAGTTGGAGGCAAGGCCTTTCGGGGCCTGAGCAGACTCCGGTCAGCGCTTGGGGACGCGTTTGGGCTTGGCGTGGTTCTGCACACCGGCCAACAGTCTTTCCGCCACGACGACCGCTTGTTGGCTCTTCCAGTAGACCGCCTGTGGCGACCCTGACCGGCACCGGTCACGGTGGAGGGCGCGCCGCCTATTTGAGGCGGGCGGTGCGGGTGGGTTTGATGACGTGGACGATGCCGATTTCCGCCGCTTGGATTGTGCGCTGGCCATGGCGGGTGTCGAGTACCAGTTCGTCTGGGCTGGCTTTGACCAGGTAACCGATCGAATCGGCGTAACCACCCTGCGCCAGGCGGCAGCGCACGGTCAGCCTGGTGCCCAGCGGAATCTCCAGCCAACTCGGTGTTTCAGCCACGGCGGCACTCCTTAGAAGCGGATTGGGTTGAAAACGTCAGC
>WQXJ01000104.1 GCA_009784895.1 Micrococcales bacterium
CCGCAGCAATTCGAGGTAGATCACATTCTCCAACACCCGGCCACGATCTGGCGCCGAACGTCCCAGCAACGCCGTGCGAAGGCCCGGGTCAACCAGATAGTACTTCTGGATCCGTTCTAGCCGGCGTTTGCTTCTGATGTTGTAGCGGTTGACCGGATATAGCAGATACGCCTCGACCAGTCCGTCCAGATAGCTCTCTATGGTGGGCGCCGAAACCTTCCGGCCACTTGAGGTCAACTTGTCCGCAATCCGCCGGGGCGAGGTGAGGTTACCAATGTTGTCCGCCATGAAACTCACCAGGTCAAGCAACACCGGCAGGTTGGCCACCCGGCGCCGAACTGCTACATCGCGGCTGATGATGGTGTCTAGCACGCCGCCCAAGTACTGAGTAATGGCGGTCGGCTGATTGGCTAACTGCATTATGAACGGGAACGAACCGTACTGAGCGAACTGGCGGTAGGCGTCCATGGAGGCAAGTTCGTTTTGGACAGACATCCACTCGTGGAAGGACAGCGGCAGAATCGAGAGCTCGACATAGCGACCGGTCAGGCGTGTGGCAAGGTCGCTGGCCAGCAGGCTGGCATTGGACCCCGTGATGTAAACATCAAGGTGTGGTTGAGCCCGTAGGCTGGCCACTGCCTTCTCAAACTCAGGGACCATCTGGACCTCGTCGATAAAAACATAGGTGGTGCCAGACAGAGGTGCGTTGGCCATCACATGGGCGTGGAGAGCCATGTAGTTGGCAGCCAGCGGGTGGTGTTCCACGTTCTCAAGATCGACGGTGATGATGTGTTGGCTGTCCACCCCGGATGCCCGCAGAGCGTCCTGAAACTGACGTAACAAGGTTGACTTGCCACATCGGCGGACCCCGGTGACAACCTTGATGACGTCCTTGTCCCGCCAGGATGTCAGCCACCGCAGGTACGCCTCGCGAACAACCAGTTCCACCGCGCCCTCCTCAAAACGTACTTTTCAAAGTACTGGAAAGGCCAACCTTTGTAAAACCTATTTTACATAGCTGCGATCAGCGCTACCAACCGCGCCCTGCGCGTGGCACCTTCGCCCGAACCTCGCAGGCACCTCGTCTCAAGCGGTGGCGTTGGTGCTTTGAGGTAAACCAACATCAATGACGTTCAGGCCCATGGTCCGCCAGGCTGCCAGCAGGTCTTGGTCGCCTGAGATGGCCACTGAGTCTTCGGCTTGAAGGGCCAGCGCGGTGGCAGCGTGGAGTGCGTCGTAGCCGCGTAGGGAATGCTCCAGGGCCATCCTGCCTGCAAGGTCGACCATGTCGCGGTTGGGCGAAATCAAGTCCAGTTCCTCGAGCCGGGCCTCAAGCAGCTCGAGGGCTGCGGCGTGTTGCTGCTCCGTCAGGCGCTTCAGACGAAGCGCCTGAGCAAGGGCGGCGTGGGCTTCGGCAATGCTCAGAATCGAAGAGACCCGCACGTCGCAGGCTTGCCAGAGCTGCGCGCAGAGCGCGCTGCTGGCCTCAGCCACGACCAGCGGCACCACAGCTGAGGTGTCAAAGTAGCCAATCACCGGCGCTGCTGACTCACCAAGTCGCTAACGGTGCCTGCAGTCGCCACTGGAGCGGCCAGGCCGGAGGGCCGCCGCCGCGCCGGCTCAATTAGTCCATTAGCCAGCAAGCGCTCATAGGCTGACTGCCCATTGACCGGGACCAGATGGGCTACCGGTTTGCCGTGCTCGGTCAGGGTGTAAGTGTGCCCCGCCTTGACATCATCAATGTAGCCAGAGAGGTTGGCTCTCAGTTGGCGCAGACCAACAGCGGAGGTAGGCTGATTTGTTGCAACATTCAACATGTCCAAAGTGTACACTGCCGCCGCAGGGCAGTCCTGGCACTGCTGCCTTCGACACCGACCAGCGGCACCACAGTTTGTCCTACCCGCTGGATCCGCTGGGTGCGACTAACTGCTGTTCACCCTGCCCAGACCACGCTTTCTCCTGCCCGCTGATTTCGTTGGGTACGACAAACCGCTGTTCACCCTGCCCTGACCACAGTTTGTCCTACCCGTTGGATCCGTTGGGTACGACAAACCGCTGTTCGCCCTCTCTGCCAGACTGGTTGTGAGTCATTGGCTGGTTGAAGGAGGTGGCTTGATATGACGGTTTCGCCTGGTTGGACTGCCGAGGAGATCCGTGACTTTGTGTTCGAGTATGAAAGGCAGCCGTTCGGTACGAGGAAGGACTGGTTGGCGAGTCAGGGGGTGTCGGTCGGTCGGTTGCGCCGGTGGCGCAGCGTGGTGTTCGACGGGGACCCGGTCCGGGGCCTGGTGCCCCGGACCGGCGGGAAGTCGAAGACACCGGCCCAGCGCCGCGAGATCGCCAGGCGTGCGACCGACCTTGAGGGCGAGGTTGAGGAGTTACGGGCCCAGGTGCAACGGTTGGAGGAGGTGAACCAGGTCCTGGGAAAAGCTATCGGGCTCTTGCACAAGCTGAGCGAGCCAGGGCCCGAATGATCGATGACGTGCGTGCCCGGGGATTCATCGAAGCGGAGAACCGGTTGGTGCGGGAGCTGACCCGGCTGCTGGGTTCACAACGCAGGGCCCTGGCCATGGCCGGTTTGGCCCGTTCCACTTGGCACTACCGGCACAACAACAGGGCGACGGTCGAAGACCCGGTCCACCAGTTAGAGCGTGCCTACCGGTCACGGATCAGCCGGGCCGACAGGCGGTGCGTCGAGGAACACATCTTGGCCGGATGGTCGAGAGGCGAATCAGTCGACCACTCGTTCGCCTCACTGTGGGACCAGGGCGTGATGTTGGCCTCCCGTCGCACCTGGTGGCGGATCGCCGCCGGGATCGAGGAACAGATGCTGCGCCCTAAGACACCGACCAGACGGGGCGGGCGGGTGCC
>WQXJ01000105.1 GCA_009784895.1 Micrococcales bacterium
ACCTGATGGTCCTGACAAGGGCACCATGGTTGTCACCGTTGAGCCGCCTGACCAAGATCCCCAGATAATCACTGTCATCGTGGAGTATGAGGACTCAACCTGGAAGATCACCGAGATAGTCCCAGACGAACCTCCGGCCTCCCCAAGCGACCCACCTGAGACCCTACCGACGGACGAGGAAGTACTTGCAAGACTGAAAGAAGCAAAGGGCATTCCCGACAAATGGGTGTGTGGAGACTTTGACGTGGATTATGAGGACACAGCTACACTCGACGACTGGGTTGTTTACCGCGTCAAAGACGACAGAATCAAGACGCTGGCTGACTTCCAAGATCTTGCCAAACCGTACTTTAGCGAACGAGGCATTGCAAGCATGGTCAGGGTCTTCGTGCTGACTGATATTGACGGAAGACTCTACACCGGAACCGATCCAAATGGATGTGAAGGAGGACCAGTAGACGAGCAGTTCACTGTCCAAAAACACAGCGACAACCGCTTCGACATCACAATTGTCTCTACCTTCGACGGTGGCGGCGAACCGTGGGCTGAGACGACTCATGTGTGTTATCTTTGGGAGAACGGCATGTGGGTGTTCGATGATGCTTGCGATCTAGCGGTGGATATCGTGGGCACAACGTGGACGAATGATTCGACTGAGTGGGCTTCGGACTATGAACTGAATTTCGGCACTGATGGCTTGGTGACTCGCGTAGGCTATCGCAACAGAGACACAGGGAAATACCGGGTCATTGACCAGAGCAAGATTATCGCTTCGTATGACGACAACTATTGGGATAGCCCCGGAGAAGGCTTTGTGAATTCCGGGTCCAGGTATGAAGAAACCTACATCTATGGTGCGGCCAACAACACACTCTCAGCCACAACTTCGGGTGATGACAATTCAAATGCACCGGACTCAATCTGGTATGGGTTTCCGGGTATCACTCACTACTTCTGGTGGTAGTGATGGATTGGTGGTCGGCGGCTCGTGGCCACCGAACGGCTCAACGAGTTCTTTCTGTTATTTTCGATCCTGCAGCACCGCACAGCCCGCAGTCGTCGGCTTTCGCCGCAGGGCCTCTCTCCAGCCGCTTTCATGTGGACAACTAGGGAGCTGGCCAGGTTATTCGGCGAGCTTCCATTGCATGCCCGCCCATGCGATCCGCGCCTTTGCAGATCCATCAAGACGGCGCCATGCACTGGCAGCGTGGAACCGTCTCTCACCACTGGCGGCTCGCGTCAGCCTCCCTCGCTGGGGGAGACACTTCATGTGGCAATACCGGTCTCCGGCTCAACTACAGGGTCGAACCGAGTGGCGACCGCCGATGACCAAGCCGATGTCCCGGTGAACTGGAATCACACAGTAGTCACCCTGGCGACCGGCTGGCCGATCAACAAATCCTCATCTAGTGATTGCGCCCGAGCGGCGTGTTTGGACCTGGGTCCGATACCCCTAAACAAGAACGGTTCGGTAAGTGGCATTTGGGCTACGGTATTGCATATGCAGTGCTCTGCCGTTGGCGTTGGGTCGCCGCTTGGCGCGGACTAGCCGTGAGTTGCCGAAACGAGGATTGTCGTGAAAACTACCAGGACCCTTCTTCTGGCCGTCATGGCTTTGGCACTTCTGCTGCCTATGGCGGCCTGCGGCAGCAATGCTCCGTCGCTTGAGAAACAGGCCAACCAGGTAGCTGCCGCCCTTGAAGGACTCGCTACTGACCCTGTGGCCCTTGTTTCGAGCAAGGCTAGTGCTGAGGCGCGTAAGCAGGTTGCGCAGCTGTTTGTGCCTGGCTCGAAGGTGAGTCCGGACGTGAGGTCGTGGGCGCCTGATGGTCCCGACAGAGGCACCATGGTTGTCACTGTCGAAGCGCCTGACCAAGATCCACAGACGATTATTGTCATCGTGATTCTTGAGGATTCGGCTTGGAAGATCACCGAGATTGTCCCAGAAGAGCCTCCGGCTTCCCCAGGTGACCCACCCAAGACCGGGCTTGTGATCAAACCCACAGTATTCGAGTCGATCGGTCAACCGCCGGAAGTCGTAGAGGAGAAGGCAGGCAGATTCAGGGAGGTCCAGGTCCGGGAGGGATATATTTTCGTCTTCGGGGACTACATGTTTAGGTTTTCGGATTCCACAGGAGTTGGGGACTTGGGAGATCCATCGGGTCTTCGACCTGATGGGGTTTGCATTGCTTTTCAGGGCGAGCTGCAGCAGATTGTCGACAGCCCATCGGGCACGGTAAGCATCACCGATTTGGATGCACTGTTCGGGCAGGCGTGGGAGTGGATTGAACCGGAAGAAGAAGATACTCAAACCGGTTGGGGGTACGGCGCCTTCGAATACAGATATGAGGGCAACGCAATTGTGATTGGCTTTTCTGAGGGAAGCGATGGCGAGCATTTCGAGCCCACAGACCCGGTCCTGGTGAGGATAATCTGGGAAGCGGACGTGGACTAGTGGTGCCGAGTTTGACAGCGATGGGCGGGCGTTCGACCATCAAGTTGCACCTTGGCTGGATCCGGCCCTTGTGCCAGAGCTCCGGGACCCGGCTGCGGCACAGCAATTCACCGGATAGGAGAAGAACCAGCATGAGACCTAGACCTGCCAGAATTACCTTTGCGTGTGCGACAACACTGGCCCTGGTGTTGTGTTTGGTGGCCTGTGGCGGCAATGGTCCGTCGGGCCAGGCAAACGAGGTGGCTGCCGCCCTTGAAGGACTCGCAACCGACCCTGTGGCGCTTGTCTCGAGCAAGGCCAGTGCCGAGGCGCGTGACCAGGTCGCGCAGCTGTTTGTACCTGGCTCGAAGGTGAGCCCGGACGTGGGGTCGTGGGCACCTGATGGTCCTGACAAGGGCACCATGGTTGTC
>WQXJ01000106.1 GCA_009784895.1 Micrococcales bacterium
ACCCGCCGCGAGACCAGGTGAATCTGCTGGCCTTTTCCTAATCAAGGTTGAAGGCGCAGGCGATAGCTCTTGTCAGGTCGGCTTCTTGGGAATCGAGTAGGAGCCCGATCTGCCGGACAATGGCGCTAGTTGGGACCGTGGTCAGGTTGTCACAGCTGGCCACGCAAGGATGATCAAGACCATTGGCGCTGTCCAAGGAGACTTCCGTACTCAAGCCTCGAACTGTGCTGGTAATAGGAGCGATGGTTACTTTGCTGAGGTGGTCGAGTGCGACGCTTCGGGTCAGAATCAGTGCCGGCCGGGTTTTGTCAAGCCGCACCAACACAATTGGCCTCATCTGTCGATCCAGGACAGGTCACTGGCCGGTATGGGCTCGAGGTCGGGGTAGAGGGCCTCGCCTTGGCTAAGAACCCGGGCCATAATTGCCGCGTCGTCTCGGTATTGCCGATGTCGGTCCAGCTGGGTGATCGACTGGCGGACGGCGTCTGAGCGAGATTTGGCCCGGCCTCCGGCAACTTCGGCATCGAGAATGGCCAGCTCTTGTTGGCTAAGGCGAATCGCGATCTGTGTGCTCACAGGCCAATCCTACCTCTGGTGCATACCAATTGGTATGCACCCGTCGCTGGGGACAACGACCCGGACTGAAGACTGGCGCAGCGGTGGCTCAGTCCGTCTTTTCCAGGATCAGCAGCTCGGATAACGGGATGATGGCGCGCCCAATGTGAAGCGTCAAGGAATCAGCAAGGTCTTCAGACAGGTCGTATTGAAGAAAAAAGGTGTTAGCCAGCGTGATGGCCTCTGAATCAGAGATGTCTTCGCCAATTCCAATGCCCCTGATCGCGATGACTTTGTATTCCGTTCCGTCTTCGCCCGCCAAGACAATGGGCGACTGCTCGGCTGCGCTTTGGAAGTCCTCCAAGAAAATGGTGGCCGGATCCTCATAGGACACCACGACTTCGAAACACCCATCGGCAAAGTTTGGCCCGCAGTTATCCCCCATCTGGTGGCCTTCGATAGTAAAGGCGTAATCCTGCCAATCGACGTCAATGGCTCCCCTTAGTTCTTCGGCGCTTTCTGCGGGAGTTGCCTCTGCGGCCGGGGTCTTATCTGTTGTCTCGGTGGCCGGCTTGTCCCCGCCGCAGCCGAAACAAGTAGAGGCGAACATCAGCGCGAGCACGGCTGCGCCTACGGGTTTCCTAAACACTTTGGTCTCCGTTCTGCTGGTCCGTGAGCCGACCCTATCGGTTCGTCGGCGGTATTTGTCGCTTGCCAGCGCGCCATCGGCCCGCGGTCGCCCCCCTGCGGTACACAAACACCTTGACCTGGAGCACTTTTCAGATCCCGGCCGCCAGCGACAGCCAAGGCGCCGCCACCGGCCGGGCCTGTCTAAGCCGGCATGATTGGAGGGACATTCACGGCCCGGGCCGCGCCAGCCAGTCGTTGGTCGTAGGTGACTAGCCCGGCCGCCCCGTTCATGGCTGCCGTGGCCAGGTGGATCGCGTCCAAACTGCGCAGCGACTCGGGCCCAACACAGCGCGCCAGCCGCACCACCGGTTCACTCAGCGGCACAACCGAAAGTCCAGACACTGCCGTCTGCACAGCAGTATCAACCGGGTAGTCGGCTCGGTGCCCGCGTGCGGCGAGGGAGCGAATTGCGCGTTCGACCTCAATTTGTGCGACCACTGAGGTGAAAAGGCTGTCCCCGGAGGTCGAAGCCCGGCCCAGCCAGGTGCGTAGGGCCTCGCTCTCGGGCTCGCGGCGGGCGCGCTTGACCAGCGCGCTGGAGTCCAAAAAGTAGCGATGCATCAGAGCCGGTCGGCCCGCAACTCGTCCAGAAGCTCAGCTGTGGGTGGGCCACCGTCAATCAGAAGATGCTCCGGGAAGTCTTGAAATGGCGTGGCCTGAGGCAATTCCGGCAGCCCGTCATCGGGCAGCGTCCCAGAAAGCATTCGCCGCACGGCCTCGGTGATCAGAGAGGCCTGACTGCGACCGGTTCGCTCAGACTCGGCGCGGAGCTGGTCCGCCAGGGCCGGATCGAATCGCAGTGTCGTCGCCATGGGCCCATAGTATCATGCTGCCACCACACTGGTACCAAACCAAGTACGGGCCGGCATCGGGCAAAATGACCCAGGCGGTTTCCCACCAGGGCCGGCGATCTGGCACAATACTTCAGCGTATGTGCGCCGCGAGGAGCCCTCTAACGCCTCTGGTGCGCATCCATCCGGCCGTTTGGGCAGCCCACGGGCCTTGGCGCCGGCTAGACACATATGACTGAGGGAGAAACCACCACATTGGCTGTCAAGATTCGCTTGAAGCGCCTGGGCAAAATCCGGGCACCCTATTACCGCATCGTGGTTGTCGATTCGCGCGCCAAGCGTGATGGACGCGTGATCGAAGAAATCGGCAAATACCATCCCACCGAAGACCCCAGCTTCATCCAGATCGACTCCGAGCGAGTCCAGTACTGGCTGTCGGTAGGCGCCCAGCCCACCGAAGCTGTGTTGGCGCAGCTCAAGCTGACCGGCGACTGGCAGAAGTTCAAGGATTTGCCCTACGAAGAAGGCACCCTCAAGGTGGCCCAGCGCCACATCAGCGCCGCTGAGACCCTCGAAGCCGCCGAGGCTGAGGCCTTGAAGAAGGTTTCGGCCAAAGCCGAACTTGAAGCCAAGAAGCGGGCCGAAGCTGAGGCCGCCGAGGCCAAGCGGGAAGCCGAGGAAGCCGCCAAGGCCAAGAAGGAAGCGGCTGAGGCGGCCAAGGCTGCCAAGGAAGCCGCCAAAGCTGCTCAGGCTGAGGCTGAGGCGGCGGGCGCCGATGCCGAGCCGCCGGCCGATGCCGAAAAGGCTGAGG
>WQXJ01000107.1 GCA_009784895.1 Micrococcales bacterium
CCGCTAATTGGCATAGCCCAGAGCCTGTCGCCCAGAGGAATGGTCTGAGTCCCCGAGTAGACGACCATGCCAGCCTTGAAACGCTCCCCAGCTAGACCGCGCAGTTTCTCCAGGGCGCGCCGGTCCGACAGGGAAGGGGTGGCAGAGGCTTTGACTTCTATCCCAACCACGTCGCCCGCCCTTGACTCGAGAACCAGATCCACCTCGTCCAGACCAGCCCGGTAGTGATAGACGCGAGCATCGACCGAAGAGGCTGCCGCCTGCTTGATCATCTCCATCACCACGAAGTTCTCAAGCGCCTTGCCTGTGATCTGGTCATCTCGACCGATCCGGCTTTGGTCGGCACCAAGTAGGTGCAGCAACATGGCTGTGTCAGTCAGGTGCAGCCTGGGTGAATGCACCTCACGGGCGGCCAACCCCGGCCGCCAGGCAGGCACGCGGCGCAGCAAAAAGACTGTCTCAAGCAGCTCCACATAGCTCTTCACTGTCACCTGGCTGATGCCTAAGCGTGACGCCAGGCTGGCGTAGTTGACCAACCCCGATGCTTGCGCAGCGGCCAGCCTGATTAGCCGTGGCATCTCTTCTAGCTTCAGTGCGTCCGAGACGTCGCGCAAGTCCTTGTCCAAAGAGGAATCGAGGTAGTCACGTAGCCAACGGTCACGGCGCTGGCCCTCGCGGCGTATGGCTTCTGGGAATCCACCTTGAGCAACCTGAGCCGCGAAAGCCCCCGGCCCAATCACGGCGCCTGCGACCATGGGCGGCGTGCCGGCGAAGAGCGCATCGACCAGGTTGGAGCCTCGGTGTATCTCCGCCTGAGCCAAAGGCCAGAGGGTGATGATCTCCATTCTGCCCGTCAAGGAATCTTTGATCTTGCGGTTTGTCCGGACGTTTGAAGAGCCGGTCAATATGAACTGCCCGGGAGCATTGTCTTGGTCGACGGCTTGCTTGACCGCCAGAAGCAGATCGGGTGCCCTCTGGACCTCATCCAACACTGCTGGACGTGGCAACCCGGCTAAGAATCCAGTCGGATCGGCCAAGGCCGCATCTCTACTCGCCTTGTTGTCCAGAGTCACTATGGGCGGCAAAGCCATCTCGAGGGCGCATTCGGTGACAAGTGTGCTCTTCCCGACCTGTCGCGCTCCCATGACAAACACGACCCTAGTGTCGCCCATTGCCTCGATAACCTGCTGTTTGGCCCAGCGTTCGACCAGTTCTTTAGCCATTGGCTGCCAGAGTTGCGCGGTGCTGATAACCTGCGCCCCTCTGTCTCCTCATCTGCCTGCGCCTTAGTGGTTCCACGGTCCAGAAGCCTAACGTATCGGTGCAAATCTAAAAAGTCAGGCGCGTAAATCTAAAAAGAAGCGAGCGTAGATCTACAATCAAGACTGCGTAATTTCACAGACCTGAGGGCGAAAATTGGTGTAGACCATCAAGCCGTCCAACGGAATAGGTGAATGCCGGATCCCACCCTGTTCCAGCCAACCTAGGGCTGAGAGGCGCAACCAGCAGGTGCCGGGTGCCCCAGCACAATTGCATGCCGCAGTCACTGTGATGTCACTGCGGGAACCGCAGGCCGGTGGGGCGGCATTAGAGATAGCGGCGGACCAACTCAGCTGCCAAGCCGGTGTAGGTCTGGGGAGTCAACCCCTCAAGGCGAGCGACGGCATCGTCCGGCAAACCCAGCGTGGCCACAAACTGATGGATCTGCTCCAACGAGACCCGTTGGCCGCGGGTCAGCTCCTTGAGGCGCTCGTAGGGGTCGGCCATGCCTGGTGTGCCAGCCAAGCCGGCGGCCCGCATGACCGACTGGATCGGCTCGGCCAACACCTCCGGGTTAGCCTCCAGGTCAGCCAGCATGGCTGCCGGGTCAACCGCGAGGCCAGCCAAGCCGCGCCGCAGGTTGTCAATGGCCAGCAGTGAGTGCCCAAAGGCCACGCCAATGTTGCGCTGGGTGGTGGAGTCGGTCAGGTCGCGCTGCAGGCGAGAGGTGGTCAAGGTGGCGGCCAGCGTGTCGAACAAGGCTGCCGAGATTTCCAGGTTGGCCTCGGCGTTCTCGAAGCGAATCGGGTTGACCTTGTGCGGCATGGTGGAAGACCCCACTGTGCCCTGGCCTCGAACCTGTACAAAGTAACCGTAAGAAATGTACGTCCACATGTCGGTTGCCAGATTGTGCGCCACCCGGCCAAACCGGGCCACATCGGCGTACAGCTCAGCCTGCCAATCATGGGATTCGATTTGGGTGGTCAGCGGGTTCCAGGTCAAGCCCAGGTGTTCCACAAAGCTCTGGGAGACGGCTGGCCAATCGGTCCCCGGCACGGCCACTTGGCAGGCACCGTAGGTGCCGGTGGCGCCATCGAGCTTGCCCAGGTACTGGTCGCCACCAATCCGTTCAAGCTGACGCCTGAGGCGCCTGGCCATGACGGCCAACTCCTTGCCCAAGGTGGTGGGGGTGGCAGGCTGGCCGTGGGTCCGGCTCAACATGGGTTGACCGGCCTGAGCCTTGGCTAGCTCCGTCAATTGATCCACCAAGGCGGTGGCGGCCGGCAGCCAAACCTGGCTGACCGCCCCCTTGACCATCAAGCCATAAGACAGTGAATTGACGTCTTCCGAGGTCAGCCCGAAGTGAATGACGGCCTCAAGGCCGCTCAGGCAGGTCGGTTCCCCCAAGGCCTCAGGAGCCTCGGCAAAG
>WQXJ01000108.1 GCA_009784895.1 Micrococcales bacterium
CGTACCGCCTGCTTTCGCCTCTCGTGCTGTGCTTCCCGCGACAGCCTGCGTCCGTCTTCTTTGTCCATGCAAAATTATATGACAATGACTTGGTGTTTGTCAATATTTAATTGCCGGGTGAATAGTCAAAGCCAGGCAGATGGCCGATACCATGATCCTGGCACTCATGGCCACCGGCCTGATTGGGTTTCTTTTCAATTTACTAACCTTCTCGCCAGTTCTGTCACTGACTTGATCTTGAAACCCGCCAGGGGCCTTGGTTTCGCCAGCATCGTCAGTGACATTACAAACGCAAAGGTCAGTAGTTCTCTCCCTTCTGGTATCGCGCAAGATTGCGCGAGGTGTGCAGCAACTCGCCGACGCTGCCAACCGTGCAGCCAAGGGAGACCTCAACGTGACGCCCCCTGCCCTCGCCGGCGAACTCGGGGACATCAGCGCCTCACTGGGGAGCCTGGTAGACGCATTTCACAGCCTCGCCCTGGAGATCCGCAAGTCCAACAAACAACTGGTGTCGCTTTCCGGCGAACTGGCCGGCGAGTCCCGGGTGATCGCTGAGCGAAACGAGCAGGTCATCGACAACATCATGTCCGGATCAAGTGCGACGGAACAAATGGCGCAGGCCGCAGGGGGCATTGCCAACAATGCCAACAGCGCCCGCACCCGCGCCATGACCACCATGAGCCATGCCGAGACCGGTCTGGGCACGATGTCTACGACGGTTACGGATGCCGAGCAGGTCTTTGTCGCGTTCGATGCCGTTGCCGCCTCGGTCGATCGCCTGGCTGAACAGATTGGCGGCATTGGCCGCGTGGCCATCGGCATCAAGGAGATCGCCGACCAGACCAATCTGCTCGCCTTGAATGCCGCCATCGAGGCGGCCCGCGCCGGCGAGCACGGCCGCGGCTTTGCCGTGGTGGCCGATGAGGTACGCAAGCTTGCTGAGAAGACCGCCGTCTCTACTGCGGAAATCACCTCCGGGGTGAGCTCCATCCAGGATGCAGCGACGGGCACCCACGAGGTCATGGTAACCACCCAGGCCTGGGCGACAAAGATGCGCAAAGGACTGAGCGAGCTTCAGACCTCCCTGGGCGGCATCGTAGATGCCATGCGCGAGCTGTCCCAGGACGTCGGTTCCGTCGCCGAGGCCACCCGTGAGCAGGCCAAGGCCACCGAAACGACAGCCTCCGCACTGGCCCGGGTCAGCCAGGCCGTGGAGGACTCCGGCGAGCAGGTCCGAAACATGAGCGGACTCGCCGACCGTACCCGGTCATCTGCCGAAGCGATGAGTAAGCTTATTCAAGGCTACAAGGTCAGCGACGGACACGATGTCGACCTGCCGGAATGGAATGCAAACCGACCGGAAGCTGGGCGGATTCCCGGACCACTAAACACCGTGGCGCAACAAGAACCTCTCCTCGCGCCCCTCGGCAAACAGCTAGTGCAATGTCTCGCAAATGGTTTTACATTTTCCCATTTCCTCTATACTCCGACTCCAAGGTGTTTTGGAAAGAAGGCTATGGCGAAGACGCGGATCGAGTTGAGGGTGGAAGAAGAACGTGAGCTCACCAGGCGAGTGCGCGCGAATACCGTGTCGGTGCGTGATCGCCAGCGGGCGCAAATCATTCTTCTGGCGGCCCAGGGGCATACTCAGGAAGCGGTCGGTGCGGCGGTGGGGGTTTCGCGCGTGACCGTCAATCACTGGTGCCGGCGCTTTGCCGGGCAAAGGCTGGCTGGACTGGCGGACATGCCAGGACGGGGCCGCAAGCCCTCGCTGTCCGAAGCGGCGCTCAGCAAGGCGCTGGAGACGGTGGTGCAACCGCCAGCCAACCGGGGACGTTGGAGTTGCCGCAGCATGGCGCGCGCCACGGGTTTGTCGGCAGCCAGTGTGCAACGCCTGTGGGCTGCCAACGACATCAAACCGCACCTGGCGCGAACCTTCAAACTGTCCAACGACAAACACTTCGAGGAAAAATTCTGGGACGTCATCGGTCTGTATCTGAACCCGCCCCACAAGGCGCTGGTGCTGTGCTGCGATGAGAAATCGCAATGTCAGGCGCTGGAACGCACCCAGCCGGGTCTGCCCTTGGGCATCGGTCACATCAAGACCGCCACCCATGATTACATTCGCCACGGCACCCTGACCTTGTTTGCCGCTCTCAACTACCTGGAGGGCAAGCTGATTACGAGCATCGCCGCACAGCATCAGCATCAGGAGTGGCTGGCGTTTCTCAAAAAAATCGACCGGGAAACGCCCAAGGACTTGGCCATTCATCTGATTGCCGACAACTACGCCACCCACAAGCACGCCGAGGTCAATGCGTGGCTGGACAAACATCCTCGTTTTCACATGCACTTCACGCCAACCTCTTCGTCGTGGCTGAATCTGGTTGAGCGTTTCTTTCGCGACTTGAGCGATTGCATCAGTGAGGGCAGTTTCAACTCGGTCAAGCAGCTGGCTGGGGCCATCATGGACTATTTGGCCGAGCACAACCGCAATCCGAAGCGCTACGTCTGGAGGGCCAAGGGGGAAGAGATTCTGCGCAAGATCCAGCGCGCTCGTGACGCATTGGCACGGTCACAGGC
>WQXJ01000109.1 GCA_009784895.1 Micrococcales bacterium
AGACAGTTCGGTCCCTATCCGCTGCGCGCGCAGGAGACTTGAGAAGACCTGTCCCTAGTACGAGAGGACCGGGACGGACGAACCTCTGGTGTGCCAGTTGTTCCGCCAGGAGCACGGCTGGTTAGCTACGTTCGGAAAGGATAACCGCTGAAAGCATCTAAGCGGGAAGCCTGCTTCAAGATAAGGTCTCCGCCCCCACTTGTGGGGGGAAGGCTCCCGGCTAGAACACCGGGTTGATAGGCCAGAAGTGGAAGCGCCAACTAACGAGGCGTGAAGCTGACTGGTACTAATAAGCCAACAACTTACACAACACAGTCAACGATGTAAGCATCCACTATACGGTTCACAGCCAACCAGCCGCCTAGGCGGACAGACAACTAAACAACCTGATTGGCTCACACAAGCTTTTTGCGGTGGCCATAGCGAAGGGGAAACGCCCGGTCCCATCCCGAACCCGGAAGCTAAGCCCTTCAGCGCCGATGGTACTGCCAGGGAGACCTGGTGGGAGAGCAGGACACCGCCGCAATACAACTAAAGAGACACACCGGCGCCAGCCCACCTCAGGGCCGGCGCTGGCGTGGTTAACCCGCCATCCGGCATCGGCCACAAACTAAGGCGATGCCACAAGGGGCCTAAAGATGAGACAATTGGAACCAACGGTCGAAGTCAGGGTGATAAGGAGGTCAGACCATGACAACAGGCCGGGACGTACTTGTTGGAGTTGATGGTTCCCAGGCGTCGTTTGCGGCGCTTGACTGGGCCGTAGGAGAGGCCGCCGTCAAGGACTGGCCACTGCGGTTAGTCTGCGGTTATACACTACCCAGGTTTGCCAATGGCTCATTGGACGCCGCCTATGCCTCGCTCTCAAATGACGCCGTGACCAAAGGGGCCAAGGGCGTGCTGGACGAGGCCGTCGCCCACGCCAAGGCCAAAGGAGTTCAAGCCAGCGGTGAGGCCAAAATTGGCGACGCGGCCGGAGTACTGGTTGAAGAATCAAAACAGGCCGGACTGGCCGTGGTCGGCACTCGGGGTCGCGGCGGCTTCGCCGAGCGCCTATTAGGTACGGTCTCGTCCGCCTTGCCGGTACATTCTCACTGCCCCACGGTGGTGGTGCCGTTGGGCGACCGCGCTAAGGACGGCGAGGCTCGAGAATTCCAGCCTGTGCGCCATATCGTGGTTGGGGTAGACGGCTCCAAAGCTGCGCAGGTGGCTTTGCGGATCGCTTTTGATGAGGCCCTGGCCTGGGGCGCCGAACTGACCGCCATTTCCTCGATGCCAATGGCGGCCGGCTCGTCACTCTTCGCCTGGGCACCGGGCCCGGTCGACCAGGGCGCCATTCTCGATGAACTCGAGGCTGAGCTGGAGCGGATCCTCCAGGCCGAAGTAGCCAACCGCACCCTGCCAGCTGACTTCAAGCTCAATCACCACGCCATGGATGGTTCGGCCTCGGCTCTAATGGTCGAATTCTCTGAGCAGGTCGATCTGCTCGTGGTCGGATCGCGCGGGCGAGGCGGATTCTCGGGTCTGTTGCTTGGCTCAACCAGCCAAGCCGTACTGCATCATGCCGCCTGCCCGGTGATGGTGGTGCCGGCCCGGATTGGCGATGCCGCCGAGGCCGCTTCGTCCGAGGCCGCCCCGCCGAACGACGAGTGAACTCAGCCGCATTGTCACCTTTGGCCCAGTCGTTGGCCAAGGCCAGACAGCGAATCGATCAGGCGGCCGCGGCCGGGCACCGGCGACCGGGCGAGGTCAAACTGATGCTCGCCTCCAAAACCGTGCCCGTAGGGCGGATCGCGCAGGCGATTGACCTGGGGGCCACCTTGATTGGCGAGAACCGGGTCCAGGAGGTGGTGGCCAAGGCGCCTGATCTGGCCGGCCGGGGCCACCGGATGCATCTAATTGGGCCACTGCAGTCGAACAAGATCAACGCCGCTCTGCGACATGTCGACTGCATCGAGACTATCGCCACGGCCGAACTGGCGGCCAAGCTGTCTCTCCGCTGCCTTGAACGACCGGCGCCAATTGACGTGATGGTTCAGGTCAACACTTCCGGTGAGCCGACCAAGGCTGGTTGCTCGCCAGCCCAGGCCTTCGACCTGGCGGCTCGGGTGGGACAACTGCCCGGGTTGCGTTTGGTCGGGTTTATGACGGTGGGCCTCAATTCGCCCGATGCCGCAGCCGTCCTGGCCAGCTACGTCGCCTTGGCTGAGATCCGGCGGGCGGTCCTGGCTAGTGGTGAGGCCGGAACGGATCAAGCCGGGGAGCTGTCGATGGGCATGAGCGCTGATCTTGAACTGGCCATTAGGGCCGGGGCCACGATTGTGCGTCTAGGCACAGCGGTCTTCGGCGCCCGCCCGCCGCGCTAGTTGGGGCGTCATCGGCCAACCGTGCCCCGCCACAAATAGGCGAAAAGCTGCTGCCAACCTCCACTAATACCGCGACTGAGGTTACGTTGGTTTTGGCCTGTTTTTTGTGGCCTGTTCAGGGCCTATGGGCAATGACTTCGGCTGAAGTGTTGCCAGGGATACGGCGTGCCGCATCCAGCATGTGACCCGAA
>WQXJ01000110.1 GCA_009784895.1 Micrococcales bacterium
CACCACCCAGATGGACGCCTACGCCATTGGCGAGGCCTGCGATTCGCTGCGCGAATACGCCGACCTGCTAACCAACTGGTACGTGCGCGGTTCACGCGACCGCTTCTGGGCTGAAGACGCCACCGCCTTCAACGTGCTCTACACCGTGTTGGAAACAGTGCTGCGCCTGGCTGCGCCGCTGATGCCAATGGTGGGCGAGGAGATCTGGCGCGGGCTGACCGGCGGGCGGTCGGTCCACCTGGAGCCCTGGCCGGACCTCGCGCCAGCTTCGGCGCCCATGGCTACCGAAGCTGGCAACGACTCTGCGCCTGCTGGTCGCGTCTTCTCGGGCAGCCGCCTGGCGGCTGCCGCGTGCGACAAGGAAACGGCCTTGGACCAAGCCCTGCCAATGGACGCCGAGTTAATGGAGGCGATGGACCGGGTGCGCGAGGTTTGCTCGGCCACATTGGCCTTGCGCAAGGCCGCCCAGATCCGGGTGCGCCAGCCTCTGCGCCAGCTCGTGGTGGCGGATTCTGCCGTTGACCGCCTGGCGCCCTTCCTGCCGCTAATCCAGGCTGAGGTCAACGTCAAGCAAATCGAGCTGCTGGAAAACTCCAGCGAGGTGGCGGCGGCGCATGGTGTGGCCACCCGGCTCGAAGTCAACGCCCGGGCCGCCGGGCCGCGCCTGGGCAAGGCCGTCCAGGCGGTTATCCAGGCGGTCAAGGCTGGGTCCTGGGTGTCCGATGACGCCGGTCGCCTTGTCGTTGAAACCTCAGCTGGGCCGGTCGAACTGCTTGAGGGCGAGTACACCCGCCGCACAGTGGTCGACCAGGACAGCTCTGGGCGCCAGCGGACGGCCGGGGTCTTGGCCGGTGGCGGTTTTGTGCTGCTAGACCTCGAACTCGATGACGAACTCAAGGCCGAGGGGTACGCCCGTGACTTGGTCCGCCTGGTCCAAGACCAACGCAAAGCCCAGGGCCTGCATGTCAGCGACCGGATCGAACTCGAGCTAGCCGTTCCAGCCGAGCGTGTGCCGCAAGTTGAGGCCCACGCCGCCATGATCCAAGCTGAAACCCTGTCGGTGACCCTCAAAGTAGCGCTCGGTTCCGGCGATGCGGTCCAGGCCACCATCACCAAAGTGCCCCAACCATGACCCCTGACAAGACCTCTGATCAGCCCCCTGACCAGCCCCAATCCCGCGAGACCGAGCTTTCGCATAACAACCCCAACCGCGAGACCGAGCTTTCGCATAACAACCCCAACCAGCCCAATTCCCGCGAGACCGAGCTTTCGCATGACAACCCCGACCAGCCCCCTGACCAGCCCAATTCCCGCGAGACCGAGCTTTCGCATAACAACCCCAACCGCGAGACCGAGGCTGAGAAAGCGGCCGCCGCCTACCGCTCGATCATGGCCCGTGCGCCGGAAAACCGAATCGATCCAGACACTTTCCGGGTCGAAGGCTCGCTAGACCTCTTAGAGCCGGAACAAACCGGTATGCGGGTTATCCACATTGCCGGCACCAACGGCAAAACCTCGACCGCCCGGATGGTCGAGTCGCTGGTCCGGGCTCACGGCCTGAGGACCGGGTTGTTCACCTCGCCGCACCTGGCCTCCCCGGCCGAGCGCATCCAAATTGACGGCCAGCCCATCACCGACGCCGCCATGCTCGAGGCCTGGGACTTGGTCGAAGCGGTGGTCAACCTGGTTGACCGGGATTCCGAAGACCTGGGCGAAGGCCGTCTGAGCTTTTTCGAAGTGATGTGGCTGCTGGCGCTGGTGGCATTCGCCGACGCCCCAGTCGACGTGGCGGTGGTCGAGGTCGGTCTGGGCGGAAGGTGGGACGCCACCAACACAATCGACTCAGACGTCCAAGTCATCACGCCAATCAGCTATGACCATGCCGACTACCTGGGCCATGACCTGGCCTCTATAGCGGGGGAAAAGGCCGGGATCATCAGGCGGCAGGCCGTCATCGGGCGCCAGCGTCCCGAAGCTGAGGCTGTGCTCAAGGCCGCGGCCGGGGAAAACCAAGCCAAGGTTTGCTGGCTGGGGCAAGGCCTTGAAGTAGTGGGACGCGAACTGGCGGTCGACGGCCAGGTGCTGCACCTGCAAACGCCCGGCGGCTTCTACAACGACGTCTACCTGCCGCTGCACGGTCGCCACCAGGCCGAAAATGCGGCCTTGGCTGTGGCCGCGGTTGAGCTGCTGCTAGCTGGTGAGTTAGGAGTCCTGGGCGAAGAACCAATGGCCGAAGGCCTAGGTCAAGTCACTTCACCCGGCCGGCTTGAGGTGGTCAGCACCGCCCCCACCGTCCTGGTCGATGCGGCTCACAACCACGCCGCGGCTGAGGCTCTGGCTGGTGCCGTCACCGAGGCTTTCGCCTTCGACCTGATTGGGCTGGTCGGAGTGCTGCAAGGCAAGGACGCCGAGGCCATTTTGGGCGCGCTCGAACCGGTGGTCAAGCACGTCGTCATCACAGCGCCAAGCAGCGACCGGGCCCTTGACCCAGTTGAGCTAGCCGAAATCGCGGTCGAGGTCTTTGGCCCGGACCGGGTCGAATTAGAG
>WQXJ01000111.1 GCA_009784895.1 Micrococcales bacterium
TGTGCAATATTCCCCACTGCTGCCTCCCGTAGGAGTCTGGGCCGTATCTCAGTCCCAGTGTGGCCGGTCGCCCTCTCAGGCCGGCTACCCGTCAAAGCCTTGGTAGGCCATTACCCCACCAACTAACTGATAGGCCGCGAGCCCATCCTAGACCGCAAAAGCTTTCCACCTTCCACCATGCGGCAGAAGGTCATACCTGGTATTAGCTACCGTTTCCAATAGTTATCCCAATGTCTAGGGCAGGTTACTCACGTGTTACTCACCCGTTCGCCACTAATCCTCCAGCCCCGAAAGGCCAGGATCATCGTTCGACTTGCATGTGTTAAGCACGCCGCCAGCGTTCGTCCTGAGCCAGGATCAAACTCTCCACAAAAAAAGATTGAACCTAGCCTCAACATATACATGTTTGGCCAGTTCATAAAATAACTGGCATCAACACACATCCACATCCACACTGTTGAGATATCAAACAACCAAGCCCCGGAGGGCGCGCCCCACGCCATGGCGTCATCCGCCAAGTCGTGATGGGCAACCTGCACAGCCTACCCCACCTATTAGTGAGGTGCAAACGTGCGGGTCGCAGGTCCTAGCTTGTTCTTTGGCCACAGGAGGCATTGAGCCCACCCGTACCAGGCGCGACGATGGCGGGCACCAACCCGTCATCAGCCAGGACTAGTGGTCAACTCAGACCCGGCCCCAGGTATTCCCCGCCAGGATCTGAGACCGTCCCAAACCGCTGTCTACTAGGCAAGGTCGAAGCGATCTAAGTTCATCACCTTGGTCCACGCCGCCACGAAATCACCCACGAACTTAGGCGTAGCACCGTCGGAGGCGTAGACCTCGGCAACGGCCCGCAGCTCGGCATTGGAACCAAAAACAAGATCAACGCGACTGGCGGTCCAGGATTCACCATCCACCGAACGCCCCTCGAAGAACTGGCGATCAGAACTGACTGGCTGCCAAGTGGTGCCGGGCCTGAGTAGGTTGACAAAGAAGTCGTTGGTCAGCTCCCCAGGGCGGCTGGTTAACACCCCGACAGTAGAACCATTGGAGTTCGCGCCGATGACCCGCATGCCACCAAGTAGCACTGTCATCTCCGGGGCGGTCAGCGTCAGTAGGTTGGCTTGATCTATGAGTAAGTATTCGGCTGGCGGTGTCTGACCGGCCTGATCTAGGAGGGAGCCGGCTTGATAATTGCGGAAGGCGTCGGCTTGAGGTTCCAGCACGGCGAAAGCCGCGGCATCGGTCATCTCAGCGGTGGCGTCGGTCCGGCCCGGGGTAAACGGAACCGCCACGGCAACGCCTGCCTGACGCGCGGCTTCCTCGACACCCACGCAACCGGTCAGCACAATCAGGTCCGCCATCGACACTCGCTTGCCACCCGCCGCCGAGGCGTTGAACGTTTCGGCGATGGTTTCCAACAGGCCCAGCGTGCGGGCCATTTCGGCGGGATCATTCACCGGCCACGAGCGCTGTGGCTCCAGGCGCAGACGCGCGCCGTTGGCGCCACCGCGCTTGTCAGAGCCTCTGAATGTGGCGGCCGCAGCCCAAGCTGTGCGCACCATCTCAGCAACCGACATCCCTGAGGCCAGGATCTGGGCCTTGAGTGCCGCAATGTCGGCGGCATCGACCAACGGATGGTCCACTGGTGGGATGGGATCTTGCCAAATCAACGCTTCTGTTGGCACCTCGGCGCCCAGGTAGCGACTAACCGGACCCATGTCGCGGTGGGTCAGCTTGAACCAGGCTCGGGCAAAGGCGTCGGCGAACTGGTCAGGGTTCTCCATGAACCGCCGGGCGATTGGTTCATAGGCCGCATCGAAGCGCAGCGACAGGTCGGTGGTCAGCATGGTCGGGGCGTGCCGTTTGGACGGATCGTGGGCGTCTGGCACCGTGCCTTGGCCGGCGCCATGGGCGGGCCGCCACTGCCAGGCCCCGGCTGGGCTCTTCTCTAATTCCCATTCGTAGCCAAACAGGTTCCAGAAGAAGTTGGCGCTCCATTTGGTTGGTGTGGTGGTCCAGGTGACTTCAAGGCCGCTGGTGATGGTGTCGCCACCTTTGCCCGTGCCGAAGGAGGAATCCCAGCCGAGACCCTGCCGGTCAACGTCGGCCGCCTCAGGCTCCGGTCCCAGGCTATCCGCCGGACCGGCACCGTGGGTCTTGCCGAAGGTGTGGCCACCGGCAATCAGCGCCACGGTTTCCTCATCGTTCATGGCCATACGGGCAAAGGTCTCGCGGATGTCTTTGGCCGCCGCGACTGGATCCGGGTTGCCATTTGGCCCTTCGGGATTGACGTAGATCAGGCCCATTTGCACCGCCGCCAGGGGGTTCTCCAGGTCGCGGTCACCCGAATACCTCTGGTCACCCAGCCAGGTCGCCTCCGGTCCCCAGTAGGTGTCGGCGTCTGCCTCCCAGGCATCGATGCGCCCACCGGCAAAGCCAAAGGTCTGCAAGCCCATTGACTCTAGGGCCACGTTGCCGGCCAGAATCATCAGATCGGCCCAGGACAAGGCACTGCCGTATTTCTGCTTGACCGGCCACAGCAA